>NZ_JBRJXU010000038.1:0-14079 GCF_057467645.1 Zarconia sp. | reverse complement strand
TGGCAAGCCTCTTGATGAGCGAAGCGATCGCACTGGCTACATCTGGTTGCTGGGGAGCAAAGTACTTCATCCCGATTCCCCATTCCCCATTCCCCATTCCCCGCCCTCACCGGAAACAGTCTTATCCAAAACTGACGTTAGCTTAGGACAGCTCGAGTCCCGAGTTCGCAACGCGATCTTTCTCTTCTCCCACAGCGATTGCCTGCTCGCCTTCACGATGTCCGCGCCTGGTGTGGCGGTTGCGATACCTGCTGCCAACAATGGTCTACACCTCGCAAAACCGACCCAATGAAATTCACGGAAAAAAAGGGTTGCATTGGCACAAACACCACCGATGTCAGATTGCCCTCAAGATTTCTCAAGAGGTAGCCGAATTTCAAAGACCGTTCCCCGGCCGAGTCCAGAGGTACAAGTTAGGGTTCCTCGATGTTTATCTTCGACAATCTGACGGGCGATCGCCATTCCCAGCCCCGTTCCTTTGCCCACACCTTTGGTGGTAAATCCCGGTTCGAAAATGCGCTCTCGGACCGCTTCGGGCATTCCTTTACCATTATCCCCGATCCGGATAATCGCCACCCCGTCCTCTTGCAACGTTTGGATGCAAATCTGGGGCGGACTTTCGTTTCCATTCGGGGGACTCTCGTCAAAGACATCAATGGCGTTGGCGATTAAGTTGGTAAACACCTGATTCAATTGTCCCGGATAGCATTGCACCGCCGATGATATCCCATATTCCTTAATCACTTCGATCGCCGGACGATTCTCTTTCCCTTTGAGGCGGTGTTTGAGAATCAGCAGAGTGCTATCGATTCCCTCGCGGAGGTTAAAAGGAATGGGGCGATCGCTATCGGCTCTTGAAAACATTCGCAAGCTGGTACTAATATTGCGAATGCGTTCGGCTCCCATCTTCATCGAATTCACCATTTGAGGCAAATCTTCAGTTAAATACTCCAAATCGATCGCTTCAATTTCCTCTTGAATATCGGTGACGGGATCGGGATAATGCTGTTGGTAGAGTTCGAGCAGACTCAATAAATCTTGGATGTAATCGGTGGCATGAACGAGATTGCCCGAGATACACCCCAACGGATTGTTAATTTCGTGAGCGACCCCCGCCACTAAGTTCCCCAAAGCCGACATTTTCTCATGTTGCACCAGTTGCAGTTGGGTTCGTTGCAGGGTTTGTAAGGCTTGAGTGAGAGCCGCGGTTTTTTCCTCCACCGCGATCGCATTTCGATAGGCCCTCAAAGCGGCAATTGCCGTGGTAATCAATCGCTGGCGAGTGAGTTCGACCTTCAGTTTGTAGTCGTTAATCTCGTAGTTGCGCACGATCGACTCCTCCGGTTCGTCTCCCGGTTGACCCGTGCGCAAAATAATTTGCACATGCCGATTTTGGAGTTCGTCGCGAATGTAGCGAACGACTTTTAAACCCGCGTCATTACTTTCCATCACCACGTCGAGCAAGATGACGGCCGTATCGGGATGCTCGGCAATCAGTTGCTGGGCTTCAGACCCGGAAAAGGCATGAAGCAGCGAAAGCGGTTTGCCCTCAAACACAAAATTTTTTAAGGCGAGTTTTGTCGCTTGATGAACGGCCGGGTCGTCATCGACAATCGTCATTTTCCAGGGTTCTCCCATGGAAGAATCTTGCATGAGAGGCTCACAGAGGGACATATCGTTCTCTAGAAGCATCAGATCGTCATCTTCTAAAACTAAGAACTCGCTATTTTCAGAAACAGGGATAGTGCGATCGTTATTTTCAAAAAGCATTGCCGATTAAATCCCGTCCGGGAGAACCTAAGCATTGAAAAACAGGGGAAGCGTCACGATAAAGCGGGTTCCCTCATTAATTTTGCTGCGAACGTCTATTGTCCCTTGTAACTTTTGGGTCACTAAGTTGTAGACAATATGCAGTCCCAAACCCGTTCCACCCCGATGCCTTGCAGTTGTGAAAAAAGGCTCGAAAATCTTGTCTATATTCTCTTGCGCAATTCCACAACCGTTGTCTTCGTACTCTATCTTCACCTTATCCCCTTCTTGACGGATATCAAAACGTAGCTGTCCCGCCTCTGAGGGTGAGTAAGCATGAGTCAGAGAGTTGGTCACCAAATTGGTTGCGATTTGAGCCAATGCCCCCGGATAGCTCTCGACGATCAGGGTTTCGTCTCCTTCGACCGTGAGAGTATGGGGAGTCTGTTTGAGTTGGGGATCTAAACTCAGGGCGATTTCTTCAATATAGTTTTGCAGGTGAAAGCATCGCCGTTCCAGGCAGCTTTGGTCGTTGGCGATTTGTTTGAAGCTTTGAATCAAATCTCCCGCTCGATGCAGGTTGCTCAGCATCAGTTGCGTGCTTTCCTCAGCCAGCTCTAGATAGTTATTGAGGACGGAACGCTTGAGTTGTCCTTCCCGAACCGCGTTGATGAAGGTTTGGGTTTCATCGGCAAGGGTCGAGGCGACAGTAATGCTGGTCCCGACGGGGGTATTGATTTCGTGGGCGACTCCTGCGACGAGATTCCCCAACGCGGCCATTTTTTCCGACTCAACCAGTTTTTTTTGGGTCGCTTTGAGGTCTTCGAGGGTCTTGAGGAGTTGAGCGGTGCGTTGCTCGACTTTTTGTTCGAGGGTGTTGTAGAGATGGGCGTTTTCCAGGGAGATGGCGGCTTGGGAAATCAGGAGGTTCAGTAACTCGATGCGGTCTGGGGTGAATGCATCTGGGGTGTGATGATTTTCCAGGTAGAGGATGCCTCGCAGTTGACCTTGTTTGAGGATGGGAGTACAGAACAAACTTTTGGGTTGCCACTCGATGAAATAGGGCTGTCCGGCGACGGTTGAGTCTTGGGAAATGTCGTTGATGAGGAGGGTTTTTTGAGTCCGTTTGACGGTATTGAGAATGCTGGAGGGAAGGGTTTCGGCATCGTCTAGGGGAACCGTAGAGATGCTGCAGATATCCTTCTGGCATTGGGCGGCGATTTCCCAGGTGCCGGAGTGGTTTAAAATCAAGGCTCCTTTGTCCGCTCCGGCGTTTTCGAGAACGACACTCATGAGCTTGGACAGTAAGGCATCGAGTTCGATTTCACCGGAGATCGCCTGGGACGCTTTGATGGCGGAGGTGATATCGAGGGTTGAGGTGCCGTGGGTTGAAATTTTTAGGGTATGGGTCGTGTGGGAATTGGGGGTCGATGGGTGTTGTTGGAGAATTGAAGCCAGAAGGTGGGGATACTGTTGCGCGAGGCGCTCGATTTTGGCTTTCGCGCCCCATCGAGCGTAGCCGTAGTAAGCTTCTACGATATAAACCCGAGCAATTTTTTCTTTGCCCCAGTGGAGATAGAATTTAGCGGCGAGTTCGTTGGCGAGGGCTTCTTCTTGGGTGTAACCGTTGATGTGCGCTCCGGCAATGGCGCGATCGTAAAGTTCTATGGCGTCTAAAAAATTCCCAGAGATACGAGCGACTTCCGCCTTGACTAAGCAGCTCAGATGAAGGAAGTTTTCCGGACAGTTCTGCGCCCAAATTTCGAGCTGTTTTTGATAGGTCGAAATTTTTGCCCAATCGTCTAATTTTTGGCTCTCAGAGGCTTTGGAATAGAGTGATGCGAGTACGAGGGAGTAGATAAAGAGATGACGAGCATAAGGAAGTAACCCTTGAGGGGCAACGTTGATAATTTCTGCATCGGCTTGTTTGCCATACCCAAAAGCCTCATCGGGTCGATCGAAAAGGAAAAGAAGCTGGGTCTTGAGAATATTGTAGATGCAAATAACTTGCCAGTTTTTACGTTCGTGACACTGTTTTAGATAGTCGGATTCGTCGGCAATGACAAATTGTTCCCGTGAATCCGAATTTTCTCCGAGTAGTTCGGCAACGATCGAGCGACCTCCCACGAGAAGATCGATCGCCCACTGATTTTTATATTTATGACTGAATGCTAAGGAGGTTGAAATTTCCTCAACAAGTTCTTTGAGGTGAATACTTTGATAGAAACGGCAATACATATTATGCCCGAAAGCATATGCAGCATATTGCAAGTTACTCGATTCTAACCCCACTCGATAAGATGAAAGATAGTCTTCCGTTGCCAATTTTAGTGGATGCGACCAATGCCTCAGAGAACTGCCAATCATCAGGTAAGCCACACTTTGGGCTGATTTATGATTAAAGTCTTGAGTTAACTGGATGGTGACATCGAGTAAATCCTGCGTTCCTTGGTAATTATTCAGAGCATATCCTCGCAAACCCCCAAAAGCCGGATAGATATATCCAATTTCCGGTGTATTTCCATACTGCAAACAAAGATTAACGGCCTTTGCACAAATGACAGACCATAATTTTTGATGGGAGCGATAAGTCGGAGGCCCCATACTAATTAATAGTTTAATTGCCATTTTGCGATCGGGTTGCGTCATCAAGGGCAACTCAGATAGCGAAGTAAAAGAGCGATCCTTCAAGATTTCTTGAGCGATCGCCAGTTCTGCATCGCGAACCCGATCGAAATCTTCTTCCGGAAGCTGAATATCAATTAATGCTAGCGCTTTCCGACCCGCTTGAATGGCTTCTGGATACTTTGCTTGCAATGTGTGCTGGACGATGGACATATTATAAACTTCGGCTTTTTCCATCGGAGTCCTGGCTTTGTCTAGCGTCCGTTCGATCCAACGCTCGGCATTGATAAAATTTCCATTTAAATATTCAACTTCTGCCCGTTCCTTATATAAAGAAATACTGAGTTCGTAACGATCGTCCCAGCACCGCTCGGGCAAAAGCTCTATTCCCACTGTGATATAGGTAAAAGCTGCGGCATAAGCAGTCGAGGCTTTGGCTTTACGTCCGGCCAGCAAATTGAGTTGTGTAAGTTCTTCGTGTTGTGATGATTGGGTAATTAATGTCCTGCCAATATTTAAATGATTGACGATCTCAAAAATTCGCTCTTCCCGTTCGATCTCGGATAAATTTTCTAACAGTAAGGTGCCGATCTCAAGATGGGTCGCTTGCTTTTGCTCTTGAGTCATGAGGGAATACGCCGCTTGCTGGACGCGATCGTGCAAAAACTTGTAGCCGACAAATATCTCATTCGATCGCTCATTTTCGGGCGGGTTCGTTCCTTGGAAAAACTTATAGGTGTCGCTAACAGGCAAAACCAAACCCTCTTGCAAAGCTCGCCAGAGCGCTGTGGCCACTTCCACCGAAGATTGCTCGCAGACAATCGCCAAAGTCGCTAACTCGAATTGGTTGCCGATACAAGCCGCTAACTTCAAAACCTCCTGGGTTTCTTGGGGTAGTTTGTGCAGCCGAGAAGCCATGAATTCGACCACATCATCGGTGAGGGCAAGTTGCTGCACTTGTGTCATCTCGCATTGCCAGTACCCAGCATCAAAGTTGAAGGTAATTTCCCCATCCTCATGTAACCCTTTGAGAAATTGGGTGCCAAAGAAGGGATTCCCTTGGGTTTTTTGATAAACCAATGTTGTCAAGGGTCGGCTCAGTTGAGACGAACACATCATCGTGTCGCTGACTAATTGATTCAAATCCTCCTCAGATAAGGGTTCTAAGGTAATGGTATTGAGGATGGCTCCAGCTTTCTCGATCTCATCGAGGGTCAGCATTAAAGGATGAGCCGCAAAGACTTCATTATCTCGATAGGCTCCCAACACTAACAAATAACCCCCTCCCGTTTCATCCGCCAGTAATTTGAGCAAGTTCAGGGATGCGGAATCGGCCCATTGCAAGTCATCGAGAAAGATAACTAAAGGATGTTCTTTCGTACTGAAGACTTGGATGAATTTCCCAAAGAGTAAATTGAAGCGATTCTGGGCAGCACTACCCGAGAGTTCGGGGACGGGAGGTTGCTTGCCAAGGATTTGTTCGAGTTCGGGAATCACATCAACGATGACTTGTGCGTTTTCCCCCAAGGCTTGAAGAATCTCGATTTTCCACGTTTCGAGTTGAGCGTCGCTTTCACTCAGAAGCTGTCCCATTAAATTGCGCAATGCCTGTACGAAGGCACTGAAGGGAATATTGCGGTTGAATTGATCGAATTTCCCTTTGATGAAGTAACCCCGCGCTTCGACGATGGGTTTGTGAACTTCATTGACGACGGCCGTTTTCCCGATACCCGAGAATCCCGCCACCAGCATCATCTCCGTATTGCCAGCAGCCACGCGATTCTCCGATGGAGACGCTACGCGATCGAATGCTGCAAGTAACGTCTCGACTTCTTTTTCCCGTCCGTAGAGCTTTTCGGGAATGATGAAGCGATCGCAAATATCCCGTTCTCCCAATGCAAACGGCTCGATTTTTCCCGTGTCTTTCCATTGAAATAAGCACTTTTCTAAGTCATACTTCAATCCCAACGCACTCTGATAGCGGTCTTCGGCATTTTTCTCCATCAGCTTCATCACGATCTGAAGAAGGGTGTGGGGTTTGGGGTGTGGGGTGTGGGGGAATGTTGGAGATTTAGCGATGTGGCAGTGAACCAGTTCCATGGGATCGTCACTTTGGAACGGCAGTTCTCCCGTCAGCAGTTCGTAGAGGGTGATACCCAGGGAATAGAAGTCGGTACGGTAGTCGATGCCGCGATTCATGCGTCCGGTTTGTTCTGGGGAAATATAGGTGAGGGTTCCTTCGAGGACGTTGGGATTTTGGATTTCTTGGGTTTCTTTGGGGAGGAGGGAGGCAATACTAAAGTCGATGAGTTGGACGTGCTTTGTTTTGGGGTGGATGAGGATATTGGCGGGTTTGATATCTTTGTGGATAACCCGATTTTGATAGAGTCCGTGGAGAATATCGGCCAGTTGAACGGCGATGGTGAGAACATCAACGATCGCGAATTCCCCTTGTTGCCACTCTCCGAGTGCAATATACCCCTCATCGGGCATCACTAAACCATAGCCGTTGCCGTAGGTTTCCAGGGCTAAAGGTTGGACGATTCCCGGTAAGTTGAGGTTTTTGGCAATGGTATATTGATTGCGGAACAGCAGCAAGTCCGCGAAGGTGGGATACTCGTTGTGTAAAAACTTGATGACGACAGACCGGTTATCGGCGAGGCGGGTACCGCGATATACGACCGTGCGAGTCCCTTGGTAGATTTTTTCGCGTAGATGGTAGCCGGGAAGTGTTGTCATAGTTTTTGGGCGATCGACTCTCTACTTCCACTGTGGCTTTTGCGATCGGACCCAAAATGGATCGAGATCGCAAGGTTTATGCGATCTCGATCGCACTCAAAATTGTTTTCGTGTCCCTAAATTGCCCAGCATTTGGCGATCGATTCTCCGATCGAGCCAACTTTGGGCGAATCATCGAACATCTTTTCCAGTTTCTGCGCGTTCTAACGAATACCGTAAGTCACCAACACCCCCAGTTCGACTTGTACTTCCGGACGCGCATCATCCCCCGATGTCGATTCTTCTGAGGGGTAACAGGATGTGGAAATGGGGGTGTAGCTGTGAACTTCGATCGCCGCGAGTACGTCTGTGACCCGAACCCCTAGAGCTGCTGCCATGGCATCGATCCGACGGCGCGCATCTTCAATCGCCGAAACTCGGGCTTCATTTTCGAGGGCATCCACATCCTCGATCGAGCAGGAATCGCTAGAGTAGTTGTAGTATAGCGTCCCATCCTCGAAGTTAATGGCTTCGGCGATCTGAACGATGCGATCGATATCCCCTTGAGTGGGATCGAGCAACGTCACCACCAGATTGGCCCCACTCGGACCGTAGTAGTATGGCTCGGACGCATTCAGGTTAATTTCGATCGCCTCTTCGGCAATTCCGGCCCCCACAAATGTATTGGCAATCCGCTGCATCTCGGCGCGGGCAATGGGTTCGCTCGGCGCGAGGGTACCATCGTCGAGATAGACTTCGGGTCGATTGAAGTACAGGCGAATTTCCGCTTTTTCAGCTGTCGTACTGGCAATTCCGCGACCGTAGGTGGTCATCATCCGTTGCTCGCCGGTAAATAGCTGGGCGAGTTGGGATTCGCTCCTGTGGGAAACAGTAGCCGTTACCGGACTCGAAAAGCCAACCCCAGTCGCCATTGCCGCAGAGGCGAAGGTGGCAACGAGAAAATTTGAGAATCCGAGTGCTTTCATCTGAATATACTCCTCACATTAGAAATTGAACGGGACCAACGCCAATCTGATGGGTTGAGGGAAATGTATCTAGTGCTGCTATGCAGAATTAAAAATGCGCGCATTAAAAATTAAAAATGCTCACTGTACATAGCTTTCAGGGGTTGAGAGCTGGTCAGTTATTTCTGCCGCGCTGCACTAGTGCGATCGCAACTTGCGATTGCAGCTTGCCATGGCAACTGGCAAAACTCACCGGTTTCCCGATGGATTGGTGGGTGCGTTCGTCCCGTGAGACTTAGCGTAGGACGCAATCGACTGACTGACAAGCAGATCCCATGGCGATCGATCACGAATCCGATGTGGCCGAGGTGGTCGTTGACTCGAGATATTGTTCTTCGAGCAAAAATGCGCCGCGATCGAAACGCACGCTCCAATAGCCACTGGGATGGCACGCGAGAATCACCCCTTCTTCCCCCACGGCAATCAGATTCGGAGGGCGCAGCATCGGCATGGGATCTGCCGTTTTTAGATAAGGCGGCAGACTCACCAATCGCACTTTCGTCCCGACTGTAAATTCTTTCATGGTGCTACTCGAGTTCGTTTTCAGCTTGGAACTATTGTAGGATTCGATCGCCAAGACTATCGATGTTAATTCTTCGGGCCGATCGGGTCTAAAGGTTTCTAGCTTGGGGTTTGGAGACACAGAGAAAGAAGAAAAAATTCGGCTCTGGTCTCCTCAAAAAAGGCAATCGATCGTTCCCATCCACCAGATAATATTGATGAGAGGACGCAAATGCCACCGGCGAATTTTTCCCAATTTGCTAATTCAATTGAACCTAAGAATTTCCACATTCTTCTATTCTATTTTTTTTATCGGATAGTGCCGTTCTCAATTGATGAGATTGCTCTCGTTTGTTGGAAAAAATGGCAACAGTTTGCCGTCCGTTTCTTCCCCATCTTCTCCATCCTGTTTTGAGGAGAAGAAGCAACGGGGTAATCTCGAATTCCGAGAATTATTTAGCATCAAGAGAGCATTAAGAGCGCCCCGGCGCGATCGTCTTTTAAATTGTCTCCCAAGGGCGCACCCAAGTCCCCAAAAGCGACTGAGGCTGAGTTCAACTGGGACGATCGATATTTAACCGAACTCAATTTAAGTTCAATAATGAACAATGAACAATGAACAATGAACAATTACCTCTCCTTGAAAAGAAGAGGATTGATTCAAAGGAAGGTTTTTTCTGGTTTCTCCTTTAAAGGAGAGGCTTTAAACCTTAATTCTTCGGTAACATCTCCCCGTTTCCCCTAGGGAGAATTTTGAGTCCGAAAGTTACAGGTTTGAGGGTTAAGATCTCGACGTTAGCGCTTGGGGACAAATTTGACGCCGGTCAGGCGATCGATAGGTTTGGTTTCATCTACATTCGATTTAAAGTCAGTAAAAACACTTAATCTCTAAAGAGAGTCAAATCCGACCCTTGTAAACTAAGGGTTCTAGAGACTACTCCGCTCTCAATGTGGAGGAATTTACATGGATTGGCGTCCTTTAGACCTCGAGTTGACAACAGGCGGACGTCAGTATTTTTATCGATTATTATCCGTCGAGGGAGGTCAAGCGTTGGTAAAAACCCTCGGCAAATCCCGAGAGCGACCCCTCAATAAAAATTCGGCATTTAACCCTTCACAAAAAATTTAGGTTTAAGGGGAATGAGGGTATGACCGGCCATTCCCCATTGGGCGTAAAATGATACCATCTTCGCAAAAGAAATAGGGTTGGCAACTCGCTCGAGAATTACATGGATTCAACCGTACAAACAACCGATCTGCAAGTGACCGTTCCGTCTGCTTCCGAGCTACTCCTGCGTCATCGGCTCAAAGTCGTCGAAGATATGTGGGAATCGGTATTGCGACAAGAGTGCGGTCAGCAAACCATCGATTTACTGCGGCAACTCGTTCCCATCGACGCGACGGACGGAAGATCGCCGGACTTCTTGGATAGCGAGGTGCTGCAACTCATCGAAAAGCTCGATCTCAACGACGCGATCCGGGCAGCCCGCGCCTTCGCGCTGTATTTCCAGCTCATTAATATCGTCGAGCAACACTACGAACAGCAAGATCGCGAACGAGAAAGCGCCAATACCGATAATCTCGTTCGCGAACAAGCACTGTTCGAGGCGATCGAAACGGATTCGGGAGAAGAGTTTACCCTGGCTAAAACCGGTAAGCGGGGGGGCGTCAAACCCGGTAGCACGTTTGCGTCTCTCTTCCCCACTCTCAAACAGCTTAACGTTCCGCCCCAAATCATCCAAAGACTGCTCGACAACCTCGATATTCGCTTGGTGTTCACCGCTCACCCCACGGAAATCGTCCGGCAAACCATCCGTGCCAAACAGCGGCGGATTGCCAAAATATTGCGCCAGCTCGATCGGGTCGAAGAGCGGTTGAGTACCCTGGGAGTGCCGTCTTCTTTGGAAGCGGAAGCCTTACAAGAACAACTCACCGAAGAAATTCGCCTGTGGTGGCGCACCGACGAACTGCATCAGTTCAAACCCTCCGTCCTCGATGAAGTCGAATACGCCCTCCACTACTTTAAAGAGGTTCTCTTCGACGCGCTGCCCCAACTGTACCAGCGCATCACCCGCAATCTGCACTCGACCTTCCCCAACCTGACGCCGCCGAGCTACAACTTCTGCAAGTTCGGCTCCTGGGTGGGGTCCGATCGCGATGGCAACCCGTCGGTGACCCCCCAAGTGACGTGGCAAACCTCCTGTTACCAGCGCTCCTTGGTCTTGGAGAAGTATATCGATGCCATCCAAGACCTGACGCACCTTTTGAGTTTGTCCCTCCACTGGAGCGATGTTCTCCCGGAACTGCTCGACTCCATCGAACAAGATCGATTGCAGATGCCCGAAATCTACGATCGAATGGCCATTCGCTACCGCCAAGAACCCTATCGCCTCAAACTCGCCTATATCCAACAGCGATTGGAAAATACCCGCGATCGCAACTGGCGACTGTACCAAGAAGACAATTGGCGGCGGCAGATTCCCGAAACCCAAAGTGCGGCAATTTATCGCTCCGGTGCCGAGTTCCTCGCGGAATTGCAACTGATTCAACGCAACCTGAAAGGAACGGGTATCAATTGCAGTGCCCTCGAAACCCTCATCTGTCAGGTCGAGATCTACGGTTTCAACCTGGCTCACCTGGATATTCGCCAAGAATCGACCCGCCATTCCGATACCCTCAACGAAATCGCCCAGTACCTGCAAGTTCTCCCCAAATCCTACAACGAACTTTCCGAAGCTCAGAAAGTCGTCTGGTTGAGTACGGAACTGCAAACCCGGCGACCCCTGATTCCCTCGGAGTTACCTTTCTCCGATACCGCTCGGGAAACCATCGAAACCTTCCGCATCGTTCGGTTGCTGCAACAAGAGTTTGGCGTGGAGCTTTGCCAGACTTACATTATCAGCATGAGCCATGACGTCAGCGACCTCTTAGAAGTGTTGCTGCTGGCCAAAGAAGCGGGACTCTACGATCCGGCCACGGGAATCGGGACGATTCAGGTGGTTCCCCTGTTTGAAACCGTCGAAGATCTCAAACGGGCCCCCTCGGTGATGCAAGAGTTGTTCGAGTTGCCCTTGTATCGATCGCTCCTGAGCGGGGGATACGAGCAGCCCGAGACCTTTAAACCGTCCCTACAAGAGGTGATGCTCGGCTATTCCGATAGCAACAAGGACTCTGGATTCTTGAGCAGTAACTGGGAAATTCACAAAGCCCAAAAATCCCTGCAAGCGATCGCCGAACCCTATGGCGTGCAACTGCGGATTTTCCACGGACGGGGCGGTTCCGTCGGACGGGGCGGCGGACCGGCTTACGAGGCCATTTTAGCTCAGCCCGGTCATACCATTAACGGTCGCATTAAAATTACCGAACAGGGGGAAGTTCTCGCCTCCAAGTACTCCCTACCGGAGTTGACGCTCTATCACCTCGAAACGGTGACCTCGGCCGTGATTAAGTCGAGTTTGCTCCGGGGTGGATTCGACGATATCGAACCCTGGAACGAGATTATGGAAGAACTCGCGGCGCGATCGCGGGTTCACTACCGAGCGCTGATTTACGAGCAGCCGGACTTCATCGATTTCTTCCATCAAGTTACCCCGATTGCCGAAATCTCCCAACTGCAAATCTCCTCCCGTCCGGCCCGTCGCGGTGGCGGCAAAAAGAAAGATCTCGCTGGATTGCGGGCGATTCCCTGGGTGTTTAGCTGGACGCAAACCCGCTTCCTGGTTCCGGCGTGGTACGGCGTGGGAACGGCGCTGCAAGAATTCTTGCAAGAAGCCCCCGAAGAACACCTGCAACTGCTGCGCTACTTCTATTTCAAGTGGCCTTTCTTTAAAATGGTGGTCTCGAAGGTGGAGATGACTCTCTCGAAGGTGGATTTGCAAGTGGCCGAACATTACGTGCGCGAACTCTCGAAACCCGAAGATCGCGCACGATTCGAGCGGCTGTTCGCCCAGATTTCTCAGGAATACTACCTGACCCGCGACTTGATTCTCAAACTGACGGGTAACCAACGCCTGCTCGATGGCGATCCCGCACTCCAGCGCTCGGTTCAATTGCGCAATGCCACGATCGTCCCCTTGGGCTTGTTGCAAGTGGCCCTGCTCAAGCGCCTGCGTCAACATGGGGTCATTTCCACCCCGGGGGTGATTCACTCGCGCTACAGCAAAGGGGAATTGCTGCGGGGGGCGCTACTGACCTTAAACGGGATTGCGGCCGGGATGCGCAATACCGGTTGAGGATTGTTGGGCAGATGGGGGAGAGAATTAAAAATTACGCCATGTGCAACTTGTACGAGCCAAAACCTGACAAAACGGGGGGAAGGGGGAAGGGGGATGTTTCGACTCGCTCACCATCCTTTCGATTGCCTAAAGTTGCACACCGCGTAAATGAAAAATGGGGAAGGGTGAGGGAGCAAAGCGTTGCAACTGGACCCATTGTCAATTGTCCATTGCCCCTGCCCCCAAAGCTCCCTAAGTCCCCAAAGTCTCCCATACCCCAGAATTAATACAGGGAGGAATCCGATGGGCTTTTCATTCGGTTTTGGCGATACCTTTGTCGTCAGTAATGGGGGTTTGTTTATCAATATCGGTGGCGTTAACCCACCATCGGCGGCCACTGTGGTTAACGGGACGATCGTGCCTCCGGTGATTCCCAATCCCTTATTTGGCGGCGATATTGGAGGAGGAGGAAGTTCGGGCAGTCTCTCGATTGGTAGTGCGCAGACTGACCTTCGAGATATTACCGATGGCAACCGCCGACCCTCTTTGGATAGCACGAGTTTTTCCACAGGGGTTACCAGTGTTAATAATCCAGGAGAGGCTCAAACCCTGGAACTATCGCTCTCGGAAAACGAGGTGATGCAGATTTCGATCGAGCCTGTCGTGGAGGACGTTATCGGCAACGATGAAGTGGGTAACCCGATTATCATCGGTCAACAAGTCGTCGGGGAGCGATTTGTCAGTCAAGGCACTTCACCGACCTCCTCCGGGCAACTCCCCCCAAACTTTCTATCGAATCTGTTGACCCGGATATTTTCAGGGATTGGTCGATCGTAACCGGTGCGATCGCGATTGATGGTATTCCCCATTGAGGAAACACTAGAATCGTTAATGATTTGTCAAGTCCCATATATAGTGCGATCGAGCTGCCAATTCTCGCGCATCTAGACTTTGGCTTTCGAGCGACAATCACCCATGCTCTACATCCGAAACCATTCCCTGTGAGATACCCCACACCCCTTGACAAATGGCACATCAGCTCACCCCTTAACCATTTCCCGTTCCCCGTTCCCCATTCCCTATTCCCCTAAACCCTTGACAAGCGGTACACAAGCTTAACCTTTCACCAATGCCCTACACCCCACACCCCACACCCCACACCCCTCCCCTGACGTTAGTTAGGACACTGGTGTTGTGAGTTCGGGGAGCTCGGGGAGCTGGGGGAGAGAGGTTCTGGTGTGAGATTA
>NZ_JBRJXU010000037.1:0-31500 GCF_057467645.1 Zarconia sp. | reverse complement strand
CCACGATTTGTTGGGCGGCCTGCTTGACAATTTTGAGCGGTTTTCCCCCCATGGAACCGCTGCGATCGAGAATCAAACACAAATTCAGGGGAACATCGCGATCGACACTGTCAGCAATTGCCGAAACCGCGACGGATAATTGCCGTTGATTCGTCGGTTGTGCCGCATCCAAACTGGCATCGTTGAGGGCCGGTTGCACGCTAACTTTCATAAATTCAAACGTCCTGAGGTAATACCCATTGAAATATGAGGTTGAAATTTGAGATTGAAATTTGAGATCGATCGACTCGCGTAACGCCTTTAATCTTTTTGAACTCTGAATTTTCCCGATCTCTTCTTGTAGCTATCTCCTCATTCTTCGATATCGATTTCGGAAATCTGCCGTGCCACTGGGAGGATTTTGGCGCCAGGTACAGTAAACCGCACCCAAGCGTTGCCCCCTGCTGCTTCCAAGAACACGCTACTATATCTAAAGAATATCGCCATTCTTCATCAGATAACTACAGGTCGTCTAACTCCATGGATTCACCCATCAGAGCCGTGCAAACGGGTTACACCTATAGCGATATGTCGTATCGGACGCCGCCACCCGATCTCGAATCGCTGTTGCTCAAAGAACGGATCGTCTATCTCGGACTGCCGTTGTATTCCTCAGACGATGTGAAGCGCAGTGTGGGAATCGATGTCACCGAACTGATTATCGCCCAACTGCTATTTTTACAGTTCGACGATCCCGAAAAGCCAATCTTTTTCTACATCAACTCCACGGGAACGTCCTGGTATGGCGGAGATGCGATCGGTTTTGAAACCGAAGCCTTTGCCATCTGCGACACCATCAACTACATCAAACCCCCCGTCCACACCATTTGCATCGGTCAAGCGATGGGAACGGCAGCCATGATTCTCTCGGCGGGAACCAAGGGATGCCGTGCCAGTCTTCCCCACGCCACCATCGTTCTCAATCAGGCCAAAAGTGGGGCGCGCGGTCAAGCAACAGATATTCAAATCCGCGCCAAAGAAGTTCTCAACAACAAACAAACCTTGTTGGAAATTCTGTCTAAAAATACGGGGCAACCCATCGATAAAGTCAAAAAAGATATCGATCGGATGTTCTATCTCACCCCCGAAAAAGCGAAAGAGTACGGGTTAATCGATCGGGTGCTCGAAAATACCAAAGAACTCCCGGCTCCCATTCCGGCCATGTAATTGAACCCTGTAATCGAAAAGACGAACGCTGTTTTTGAGTGTCAGAAATCGATTAATTCAGCTAAAAACTTCTCTTTTTGAAGAGATGGTATAAAAACTGGCTTACGAGATTTTCAAAAGCTTTGAAAATCTAAACGGAATTGTCAATTCTCCATTGTCAATTGTCAATTTACTTGCCCCTCATTCCCCAAACGATATTATGCCTATTGGTGTTCCCAGCGTTCCCTACCGGCTTCCCGGCAGTCAGTACGAGCAATGGATTAGTATTTACACTCGTCTGTCTCAAGAGCGCATTTTGTTCCTGGGACAGGAGGTCACCGATGCTCTCGCCAATCGGATCGTGGCTTTCATGCTCTACCTCGACTCCGACGATCCCAACAAGCCGATTTACCTGTACATCAACTCCCCAGGGGGTTCGGTGACGGCGGGGATGGCGATTTACGACACCATGAAGTATATTAAGTGCGAAGTCATTACCATCTGCGTCGGACTCGCAGCATCCATGGGTGCGTTTCTCCTGGCGTCGGGGACTCCAGGCAAGCGTCTGGCACTGCCTCACTCGCGGATCATGATCCACCAGCCTCTCGGTGGCGCGCGGGGACAGGCAACAGATATCGAAATCGAAGCCCGAGAAATCTTGCGCATCAAGAAGCAGCTTAACGATATTCTCGCCGTTCAAACGGGTCAAACCCTCGAAAAAGTCGAAAAAGATACCGATCGCGACTACTTTATGTCCGCCGAAGAAGCCATGCAGTACGGTCTGATCGATCGAGTGATTGAAGATCGTCCCGACTAAGTTTGCTGCAACCAAAATCGCCAAGATTAAAATAGAGACTGGGAACGGGCGATCGGGTGCGAATTCGGCTTAAAATATCGAAAATTGACGAGAATCCTCTCAGTTTTGCGAAGCCGATTTCATCTCGCACTCCCGAATCTCCGTACCCAGTCCTTTTTAAGTACCCACCACCGTGAACGTAACCCATTGTTATCGCGTCCTAGGATTGAAACGAGGAGCCAGTTTTAATGAAGTGAAAGCCGCTTATCGGCGACTGGCTAGGCAATACCACCCCGATATCAATCCCGGAGATCGGTACGCTCACGAAAAATTTATCCAACTCCACCAAGCTTACCAAGTTTTACTCGATGCGGTAAATGTCGAGGGTTGCGCCCCGCAATCCCCCACACCCAAACCGTCATCCACCCCGGCGGCAACTCCCCCCACGCCCAAACCGCCCCAGCAAAAACCGCCAACCCCCCCTCAAGCGCCCCCTCAAAATCCGCCACGAACACCCAAAGGTTCCGGTCAACCCAAAGCCCCGTCTTTTCGCGATCATCCCAGTCTATCGGAGTTCGAGAAACAGCTCAAACACCGCAGCTACGGACAATTGCAGAAGCTCTTCGCCCAGCAAAAGTATCCCCGCGCGATCGCCCTGATTGAAGGTTTAGCCGCGCGGCTTCCCCAAGATACGGAAATTCGCCAGTGGCAGGCGGTCACCTATCAGCGTTTCGGGCGCTCTCTGATAGACAATCGAAATCTTTCGAAGGCGAGGGTGTATCTGAAAAAATCTCTCCGCACCGATCCCCACAATCGCGCGCTGTGGCTGGAAGTCGAGCGAGATTTTCGCCGCATGGAGAATTTGCTGCGATGAGACTTGGGAGATCGGGTGTTGGGTACATTATCCAAGCAAACTGAATACAGCCATAAAATCTAAAATCTAAAATTCTCAATACCCCACTTTCACCGGATATTTCTGACTCAAAACTAACGTTTAAAATTCTGAAGGTTTCATCCAAACGATGCGCGATCGCTTGTCGCGAACGTGAATGGCTTGAAGATCGGCAAGATCGTCGAACCAAGAGACGATCGCCGCATCCATCGTCCACATCAAACCCACTTTGCCATTCGAAAACTGACACCCGCAGGCGACTTTGTGAGGTTGACGGTCTCTGTTACCTCGCTTTTTGAGTAGGTAAAACGGCGCGGGTAATCGTTCGGCGATCGTCGATTCTCGTTTACCTGCAATTCGCAAGGCATGAGCGTCAATAATCAAAGTATTATTATCGCGACACTGAATATGTTCTAGTGCTTCGAGGGTGGGGTAGACGGAAACGCTTCGATAGCGAGTTTGCCAGGCGAGAATGACGATTCCCGTGCTGCCGTCAGCATTGACGAGAACGCCACCTTCAGCAACGTGACCGACACCGCTAATGCCCTCCGGGTCGAAAACTCTACCGAGAAGAAACGGACGGATTGCAGTCATATTCGCAAAACGGAGAATTGGGGGCTTCAGGATGCCAAGGGAGAGCGATCGCAGCGCAATCTGTAACCCATGGGAGTATGGGTCCAGGATATTGAATTATCGGTCGTTTGCCCAAACGAGGCAACTTCCTTCGTGTGCCTCAGGGATATCGATCGCTATCTATTCTGACACCAACACAGTCAGAATGGAGGTTTTATAGCAGTTCGTGCCGGTATCGTTACACATTTTCAGTCATGGGAATGGGGAATAGGGAATAGGGAATAGGGAATGGGAAATGGAAAAAACCTATTTTATTTCTTCAATCGTGTCAATAAACCAGCGCGAAGCGCTATAGCTTATCCCGATATTGACGTTCTCCAGAGTAAACTCCAACTAAAATTCGTAGAGTCGATCGTTTTTTTAACAGAAATTCAAATCTAAATCAATCTCAACTTAAAATTTAAATTGAAGTTCAAACCGGTAATCTAACTCTTTCCCAAATTTAACAAGGTTTTCAGAAATACGAACAGATAAGATTTGAGAAAAAGACGGATGAGACTTTCTGAGTTCTTTCAATTCAAAGTTGCGTCGATCCGGATTTTTTTACCACTTTCAAGATCGATCTACTTGGATCGTATTGAATAAGAAGAACGACATCACTCGACTGACGAAGATCGATTCTCCAAACACGATCGAACGACCTCGGCTAACTCAGCGGCATACTCCTCGTGTAAAGCCAGAGAACCCGGCAAATGGTGCGATCGCACCTCAGAACGAGCGGCGATTGCCTCCATTTGGGCTTTCGATTTCGGTGGCGTGCGCTCTCCGATAACGATGCTAACAGGAACGGAAGTGCGATCGAACCAAGCCAAACATTCGGCGCGATCGCCGGCCGGATCGAGTCGACCGGTGACGAAGGCGGCCGAGGCAAACCGGGCGTTGGGTTGCTGGGTGGTTTGCCGCTTTTGGGCGATTAAACTGGGGGTGATGCGATCGGCATCGGCATAAACGTGCTGGCGGTATTGCGTCGCCAGAAAATTGGGCTTTGTGAGTTGGGCGTACAAAGCTTGACCCAGAAGCGGCGATCGCACCGTCTCTCGGATAAGGGCGTGCCACCATTTTCGACCGCCTGTCATCGTCGGGAACGGACCCCGCCAGGTGGGAGCCGCGAGGATAATTTGCGACCAAATCGGGGGGTGCAGCCCGGCCGAACTCATGGCGTATCCGGCTGCGTGACCGGCTGCCACGACGGGAATCGGCTGCTTGAAGGTGTTTCGGACAAAATCTTGGAGAACCTGGCAATACAGGGCACTTTTGTAATCGAGGGGCAAGCGGGATGACTCGCCAAATCCCGGCCAATCCAGGGCGATTGTTTGATAGTGCGCTGCGAGGCACTCGGCGAGGGGGCGCATTTCCCCACGGGTGGAAACAGTACTCAAAGCGGGTAGGAGCAAGATCGGATCGCCTTGACCCAAGCTTTCCCAAACGACTTCGACAGATTGGTCTTGCCAAGTCCAGGGGTATCGAAATACTTCACCCCCGAGTCCTAAACCTTCGGAGGTGGGTGGAGTGGAAGTCGCCGTAACAGTCATGGTTTTCCCGACTCGATATTGGATTTTGACGATAATTTTCCCACATCTGGGGCTGGGGGAGACTGTAGGGGCAAAGCATTTGGGCGATAAATTCTGCAACAAACGAAACCTGACATATCCAAATGCTTTGCCCTCCTCAGGAGTTGGGGAAGTAGGGGGAGAAATAGACCTCTGGTGGAAAAGGGTTAAGGGTTAAGGGGGAAGAAATTCATGACTTCGGCATAGATATTGATGTGATTTGTGATTTTCGCAGATGTCTAATAGGAGCTGACAACGGAATGCTCAACGCTTGCTCTGCCGCGTTGTAAGGTGTTGGAGAATTCAGTTACACGTGGCGTTAATGGTGAATCTGGTTAAAATCCAACCTCTGAGTGCGGATTTACTTCCGGCGATCGTCGAACTCGATCGGCTTTGTCTGGGAGGATTGTGGACGTTAGACGGCTATCAACGAGAACTCGAGAGTCCCAATAGCGATTTGTTGGTGGCGTCGATCGTGACGGGTTCTTCCGATAATAATGAGGAGAGCGTCCCGATTCTCATTGGTCTCGCCTGTGTTTGGGCGATCGTCGATGAAGCGCATATTACCCTGCTAGGGGTTCACCCGACCTATCAAAAACAGGGCTTGGGTAGCGCCTTATTCCTGAGTTTATTGCAGGCAGCGTGGCAACGGGGACTCGAACGGTCAACCCTAGAAGTGCGTGCCTCCAACCACGCCGCATTATCCCTGTACCAAAAATTCGGATTCAAAGAGGCCGGACGGCGACGGCGTTACTATGCCGATACCGGTGAAGATGCGTTGATTTTATGGAGGGGTGGATTGCAACACCCCCAGTTTGAAGACACCTTGAGTGCTTGGAAGACACAAATTCACCATCGAATTCGAGACGCAAATTGGAGATTTGTCGCGTAAAAAAATATCGACTCTATACCCATTGAAATCCATCAAAGTAGAGGGATTAGACGCGAACGAGTATCCCGGCGATTCTGAAGGCAAATATCGGTTTTATACAGCGGGCGATCGGCTCCAACGAGCGCCATTGAGAATCTACAAATTTTCCCGATACTTTTATATATGTAGTTGCCGATACAGCATTTTGACCGATCCGATGAAGTACGGTTGGGGGCGAATCCCCGATAGCACGAACCCCGTCAGGTTTGCTATGCTAAGTTCAATTGATGGGTAGGTAGCAGGTCGTTAGCTCCGTCTTCAAAACTGTTCGGTAATGGAAACGCACCATGTTTGAACGCTTTACAGAAAAAGCCATTAAAGTGATTATGCTCGCCCAGGAGGAGGCTCGCCGCCTGGGACATAATTTCGTTGGGACCGAGCAAATCCTCCTGGGTTTGATCGGTGAAGGTACCGGGGTCGCAGCCAAAGTCTTAAAGTCGATGGGAGTCAATCTCAAAGACGCTCGGATTGAAGTTGAAAAAATTATCGGTCGGGGCTCGGGATTTGTCGCTGTTGAAATTCCTTTTACACCAAGAGCTAAGCGCGTTCTGGAGTTGTCTCTGGAGGAAGCGCGTCAGCTCGGACACAATTATATCGGAACAGAGCACTTATTACTCGGTTTAATCCGCGAAGGCGAAGGGGTCGCGGCCCGCGTGCTGGAAAACTTGGGCGTCGATCTATCGAAAGTCCGCACCCAAGTCATTCGGATGCTCGGCGAAACGACCGAAGTCCCGGCCGGCGGTGGTGGCGGTCGCAACAAAACCCCCACGTTGGACGAGTTTGGTGCCAACCTGACGCAAATGGCCTCCGAAGGCAAGCTCGATCCGGTGGTGGGTCGCCAGAAGGAAATCGAGCGCGTCATTCAAATCCTCGGTCGTCGGACGAAGAACAACCCGGTGTTGATTGGCGAACCGGGGGTCGGTAAAACCGCGATCGCCGAAGGTTTGGCCCAGCGGATTGCCAACAACGACGTCCCCGACATTTTGGAAGACAAGCGAGTAGTCACCCTCGACATCGGCTTGCTGGTGGCGGGAACCAAGTACCGAGGCGAGTTTGAAGAGCGTCTCAAGAAAATCATGGATGAGATTCGCTCTTGCCAGAACGTGATTCTGGTGATTGACGAAGTCCATACCTTGATTGGTGCGGGGGCTGCTGAAGGTGCCATCGACGCGGCGAATATCCTCAAACCCGCTCTGGCGCGCGGCGAACTCCAGTGCATCGGGGCGACCACCCTCGATGAGTATCGCAAGCACATCGAGCGAGATGCGGCTCTAGAACGTCGCTTCCAGCCGGTGATGGTGGGCGAACCCAGCGTGGAGGAAACCATCGAGATTCTCTACGGTTTGCGCGAACGCTACGAACAACACCACAAGCTGAAGATTTTGGATGAGTCCCTCGAAGCGGCCGCCAAACTCTCCGATCGCTACATCAGCGATCGCTACCTACCCGACAAGGCGATCGACCTGATCGACGAAGCCGGTTCGCGGGTGCGGTTGATCAACTCCCAGTTGCCCCCGGCAGCCAAAGAGTTGGATAAGGAATTGCGTCAAATCCTCAAAGAGAAGGATGAGGCCGTGCGTTCCCAAGACTTCGATCGGGCTGGAGAATTGCGCGATCGGGAAATGGAAATCAAAACCGAAATCCGCTCGATCGCCAGCAGCAAGAAAGCCGAATCCGCTGACGAGGCCAATGACGGACCTCACGTGACGGAGGAGGACATCGCCCATATCGTTGCTAGCTGGACGGGAGTTCCGGTCAACAAGCTCACGGAATCCGAATCCGAGAAGCTGCTGCACATGGAAGATACCCTGCACCAGCGCTTAATCGGTCAAGAAGAAGCGGTCAAGGCTGTTTCCCGGGCCATTCGTCGCGCTCGCGTCGGGTTGAAGAGTCCCAACCGCCCGATCGCCAGCTTTATCTTCTCCGGTCCTACAGGGGTCGGTAAAACCGAACTGACCAAGGCTCTGGCCGGTTACTTCTTCGGTTCTGAAGATGCGATGATTCGCTTGGATATGTCCGAGTACATGGAGCGTCACACCGTCTCCAAACTCATCGGTTCGCCGCCGGGATACGTCGGTTACAACGAAGGCGGTCAGCTCACGGAAGCCGTGCGCCGTCGTCCCTACACCGTGGTGCTCTTCGACGAAATCGAAAAAGCCCACCCCGACGTGTTCAACATGCTCCTGCAAATCTTGGAAGACGGTCGCCTGACCGATGCCAAGGGACGCACGGTAGACTTCAAGAACACCTTGCTGATTATGACCTCCAACATCGGCTCGAAGGTGATCGAGAAAGGTGGCGGCGGTCTGGGCTTCGAGTTCTCCGTCGAGGACGAAGCCGAAGCGCAATACAACCGGATTCGCAACTTGGTCAACGAAGAACTCAAGCAGTACTTCCGTCCCGAGTTTCTCAACCGCTTGGATGAAATCATCGTCTTCCGCCAGTTGGTAGTCGAGGAAATCAAGGAAATCTCCGAAATCCTGCTCAAGGAAGTGTTCGGTCGTCTGACGGAACAGGGGATTACCTTAGAAGTGACCGATCGCTTCAAGGATTTGTTGGTCAAAGAAGGCTACAATCCCAGCTACGGTGCGCGTCCCCTCCGTCGAGCAATCATGCGCCTGCTCGAGGATAGCTTGGCCGAGGAAATCCTCTCCGGTCGCATCCAAGAAGGCGATACCGCCGTGGTGGATGTGGACGATGATGGTAAGGTCCAAGTTCTGTCTGGGGAACAGCGGGAACTACTGCCTCAAGGTGCCCAATAATGCGATGACATGAGGTGCGATCGTCCTTAGTGCGATCGTCCTCTAGATTGCTACTCTACAACGAACCCACTTTATCGAAGTCAGTCACCCGCTTTCTCGATGAAGTGGGTTTTGCTGTGGTGGGAAGATTGAGTCGAGCATCTATAGCCATATTCAGTCGCGTTAGGACACAAGTGACCGTGGGCAAGGGGAGCTGGGGGAGCGGGGGAAGCTGGGGGAGAAAGATTGAAGATACGCTCTGTGAGCTCGGACTGTCCTAACCTAACTGAATACCGCTATAGACTCAATCGACCTGTTATAGCACTACGCACATACCGTTCACGTCAGTTTTGCTGAAGCCATCTCGTCGGGATGCAGACGACCGGTGACGTTCGGGCGGCCGTCTTGCCTCTTGAAAGCGAAGCGACAACACTGGCGACATCTGGTTGCTCAGGAGGAAAGTACTCCATCCCCATTCCCCCCGACCCCTTTCCCCGTCCTCACCGGAAACAGTCTTATCCCAAACTGACGTTACTCTAACCCCTACACCCTACACCCCATACCCTACCCCCACCCGGCACTTTTTATCCCAAACTGACGTTAAATTATAGTGATTCAACCGGATAGATTACTGAGCCTGCACTTCCTCTCGATTTGCACTGGCATCCGATATGGTCAGAAAATAAGTTTCGCTCCAAATATCGCCTGGTTCTGTGATGTCTTGGAAGTCTTGAAGCCGGTCTGGAAATTCTTCGTAAAGGCAGGTCGATGCGACGCTTTTCAAGTGAAGAACCAATTGAGAGAGCTGAATTTTGGGAGGATGGAAAAAGGAAAGTTGAATCAGTTCGGGAGTGCTTTGAAAGTCGAGAAGCTGGCATTCTCGTTCCTTGAGCGTACGGCGGAGGATGGTTTGCAAACGTTCTCCCATCGAAGGAGTCACGATCTGGCGTTGCTGTTTCGTCAGCAGGCTCAAATGGGCGATCGGCTCTTCAGGCGGTGACTCCATTTGCAGAGTTTGTTTCTGAGTGCGGACTTGTTCGAGGGCAGCACTCAGTTGGAGAATCTGTTGGTTCAGTTGGGTTTCCTTGGCTTGGGTAACGGTCTTTTCTTTCTCCTGTTTGGCGGTTTCAATTTGATGCTTGAGGTTTTGAATCTGCTGCTGGAGCTGGCTATCTTGAGTTTGCCAGTAATCTGAGGTTTTCCGAACTCGAATGGCTAATTGCTCTAACTCTTTTTCGTAGGGTTCTAATCGAGAAATATAGCTCCGGGAATCGGAGACATTAGAATTTGAGGCCGAACTCGAGTCGGTTTGAATATAGTTTATCTCTCCTAAAATTTCGTCGATTCGTTGTTTGATTCCGGTTAAGCTGGGTTCTTTTCGTTCGGACGATCGCTCCCACCATAAATAGTTACCTAAACCCAAAAGTCCGAGAAACCACGCAACGGTTAACACTCGATAGACTTTGACTCTTTGGATGGCTTGCTGGTAGCTTTTTTTGAAGATTTTTTCGAGGTCTTCTGCGGGTCGTTCGGATGACGATAGCAGTTGGGTGGTCAGACTTTCGACCTGGGGCTTGGTGTTTAAGATGATGCTTGCATGAGAAATCACTTTTTCGGTGGGAAAATCTTCTGTTTTGACTTTATTTTTGATATCGATATCCAATAACTGATTGTTCAAGCGATTAATATTTGCGGTTAGTTGACGATCTACCGAAATATTATATAAAAGAAGATTGCGAATTAATCCTTCGAGAGTGGCTTTCAAAGATGAAAATACTTCAGGTTTTAAAGCTGTCTTTTCTTGAGATTCGACTTGACTGGTGAGCAAAGGTAAATAGCGCAAAGAATTCTTCAGGAGAGCATTTTGAGATTTGAAACGTTCGCTCAGTTCTTCTTTTTTATCTAAAGTCTCAAATTTTTTTGCCAGATTTTTTTCAATAATTTGTCGATTTTTAAAATTCACGAATCGAGGAATTTTACTCAAATCTTCTTCCAGGGCGCGCTGCCGATCTAGATTTTCCACCAATCGATCGTAGGAAGAATATAACTCGTATCGCGACTTGAGAATTTCTCGCTCGAAATCCGCCTCGAGTTCTTCGAGTTCGAGCATTTTATCGTAGTACTTCTGGTACTCCGAATTACTAACCGATAAACTCTGACTGACTAAAAAAATTGAGATCGGAATAAGAACGATCGCACTCGATAGAATCAGCCATAACGGCTGGCTCGACTTCAGTACTTTAAGTTTCTCGATCTTTTTCATTACAAGGGTTTTCCTTGGTACTCACCGGTCAGGGTTATCAAAAATTGCATAATTAGATCGACATCCTTTTGAGGCAGATCGACCCCAAGCTGATATTGACCCATCAATTTAATGGCTTCATCGAGGGTTTTCGGATTTCCGTCGTGAAAATAGGGAGCGGTGCGAGTAATGTTTCGCAAACTCGGCACTTTGAAAACATGGCGATCGCTATCGTCTTGGGTAACGTTATACCGCCCTAAGTCAGATTTAATGACATTCCCGCGATCGGCAAAGTAATCACCAAAAACTCCAACTTTTTGGAACATATTGCCCCCTACCAGCATTCCTTGATGGCAGGTAATGCAACCGTAAGACTTGAAGAGATCGTACCCAGCCTTCGCATCCTCGGAAATTGCATCGTTGTCTCCGCGCAAATATCGATCGAAGGGAGCGTTGGGGGTAAACAAAGAACGCTGAAACGTGCCGATGGCATCCTTAATATTGTCGCTGGTGAGACCGTCATCGTAGGCGCGATCGAACGCTTTGACGTAATCGGGCGATCGCTTGAGCTTATCAACGACATCTTGCCAGCTCATTCCCCCCATTTCCTTAGCCGCAGCCACGGGACCATCCGCTTGTTCTTCTAGGGTGGCCGCCCGGCCATCCCAGTTCAGCCGCCAGAGAAAGCCACTATTAAACACCGTCGGCGAGTTCAATCCCGTATTGCTTCCTTGCATTCCCAGAGATGTTCCCAACCCGTCGGTGCCCCCTTTATCGAGCATATGGCAGGTGGCACAGGAAATGGTATCGTTGGTCGAAAGCTTTGGCTCGTGAAACAATCGATCGCCCAGTTCCACTTTTCGCTCGTCGAGTTCTTGGGTCAGAGGTATGGGAGAGATCGGTTCTGCGGCCAGTGCGGCCGAACCTCCATTGGCTTGTGTGTCGGATGTTGAGGATGCATTGGGAGTTGTTTCCCACAAATAGGTGATTCCCAAGGCCGCGAACATCGTCACGCAGAACAGAAAGATATAGGTATATAACTTTTTAAATTTTTTCAGCACCAAGAATTAACCCCATTCATCTCAAAACAGATTTAAGCGACACATCCAGAGTTGTTGCTCGCCATCTTTATTTTCAGCCCTAGAATGTGCGAGAACACGGAAGCGTGTCAAGCACAAAATTAGGCTATTGAAGCCCCAGATAAAAATGTTTGGGATAAAAGCGTTCGAGAGCGCGATCGAGATTTTTCTTAGAATCGCCTACTCTTTTGGGTTTGTCAATTTTTTTGTTAACTTTTTAGGTGAGTTCATGACTTTAAAATCCCTAAGCCGCTGAGAAGTTGTAATCTCATAAGATGAGTTCGTTGTCTTGCCAATTTTGGAAATTCGAGCGCGCGATAAATATGAGAGTTTGCCAACCTAGACGGCGATCGGTGAAAGGGTAGGCGCTTTGAGGGATACGATCGTTCTAGTGCAGCGCGGCAGAAACATGTACCGAGTTCTCAACCGGTGAAAGCTATATACAGTCAGCATTTTTAATGCGCGCATTTTGCATTTTTAATTCTGCGTAGCAGCACTAGTGCAGTGCGGCAGAAACAAGTACCGAGTTCTCAACTGGTGAAAGCTATATACAGTCAGCATTTTTAATTTTGCCTGCATCGCGAGCGTTGTCGGTTTCCATCCCGTTCAACTTTTTAAGATGCATTTTTAATGACCCGTAGCCACACTAGATTGAGTCGAGAAACGGTGACATATAGTACTTTACAAGTCAGTGGGGTCCGATCGTAAATTTCAAGTCTCCCTTCATAAGAGGGATTTAGGGGGATCGTCCGTACCTGATTCATTCAAGAAACGCGATAGATCGTGAGATTGCGATCGAACGACTCCTAATTTTTATGGCGCGATCGAGTTGAAAACTAAACCCACACTCTCACCCTTTTACTCCGCTAATATAAGCCGCTGTAATTGGGTGGTTGGGGGCGTTAAAAATTTGTTCTATGGGTCCGGACTCCATCAAACGACCGCTCCCATTTTCTACCCAAAATAAAGCCGCTGAATCGGCAATTCTTCTGGCTTGAGCTAAGTTATGAGTCACGATTAAAACCGTATATCTTCCCCGCAAACTGGCAATTAAATCTTCCACCACCCCCGAAGAAATGGGGTCGAGGGCACTACACGGTTCGTCCATCAGTAAGACTTCCGGTTCTAGAGCTAAACTGCGGGCGATGCAGAGACGTTGTTTTTGCCCGCCGGAAAGAGAGAGGGCAGAAGATTTCAATCGGTCTTTGACTTCATCCCAGAGTCCCACATCCCGTAAAACTTGCTCGATAATACAATCGAGGCGATCGCGCTCTTTAATCCCATGCTCTTTGAGAGGAAAAGCAATATTTTTCCAAATTGAAAAGGGGAAGGGATTGGGTTTTTGGAAAATCATCCCCACTTTACGGCGAAGGGCGATCGGATCGATTTTGGGACTCATCACATCCAGATTACCGATTTGAATTTCACCAGAAACCCGACAGTTGGGCAGCAGATCGGTCAGGCGATTTAGACAGGAAAGAAAACTCGTTTTACCACAACCCGAAGGTCCAATGAGGGCGGCAATTTTCCCCCTGTTGACATCGAGACTCACATCTTCAAAGGCGAGTTTCTTGCCATAGGCTAAGCTTAAGTTCCGAGTGGAGAGATAGGGGTTCGATAAGTTGGATTGCATGGGTATAGGGTATAGGGTGTGGGGTGTAGGGTGAAGAGTTTGTCTTGGGGGTATCGAACTGCCTCACTCATGACCGAACTGTCTACCCTACGCAGCTTTAGTGAATAACGCTGTAACCTCAATCTTGCAAAACGGTCAACCCTACAGCAGACTCGAATCCAGGAGATCGACCTGAATCTTGACCAATTGTTCCGATCGACACCCACCCACTCACGACATTGCGCGATGCATCCAGAGTTTGCTCAACCCCATAGCGATGGTGTTTGCCAAAAGTAGAAAGACGAGTAACACCAAAACAGAGGCATAGGCATTGCTATCGCCTCCCGGGACGTTCATCGAGAGATCGTAGATATGAATGGAGAGCGATCGCCCCGAATCGAGTAAAGAGGTGGGAGTTCGATCGACGTAACCGCTCGTGAAAATCAAGGCAGCCGCTTCGGCAATCGCTCGTCCCATCCCTAAAATCAACCCGGCAACTAAGCTGGGAATCGCCGAGGGTAATAGAACGTGAATCGCAGTGCTGGTACGACTCAAACCCAGAGAAGCCGCCCCCAACCGGTAGTCATCGGGAACCGATCGCAATCCGACTTCGATGGTGCGAATCAAAATCGGCAAAATCATACACGCCAGGGTTAACCCTCCCGCCAAAATGGAAAAGCCCAAGCCGAGGGTAACGGAAAAAAAGGCATTGCCAAACAAACCAAAGACGATCGAGGGAACCCCCGCCAACATATCCAAACTGCGACGCACCCACTGTCCGAAGCGGTTGTGAGTGGCGCTAAACTCCGCCAGCAGAATCGCCGTTCCCAGGGCTAACGGCACCGCAGTTCCCAAACAAACCCCCAGAATCAACCCGGTGGAAATCAGAATCGATGAAATCCCCCCATCGCGCCCGGAATTGCGAGGTTCGGCGGTGATAAATTCCCAGGAAATTTGCCCGATGCCGTGCCAGGTGACATCGATGGCAATCCAGAGAAAAATGCCGGTAATGGCGATCGCGCTTCCCCACACGAGTACCGCCAGTACCCCATCCTTATAGCCAGTCATTTTGCGGCTGCTGGTGTCGAGATTATCCATAAATTTCCCGATCTGCGATCGCCTCCGCAACGAGTACCAATCCCAAACTTGCCAGTAACAGCAACAACCCACTGACAAATAACGCCGAACGATGGTCGCCTAACGCATAGGCCATTTCCAAAGCAATATTCGCCGGAAGGGTGCGAATCGGATCGAATAACCCTTGAGGCACTTGAACGATGTTGCCGCAAACCATCAACACCACCATCGTTTCTCCCAAAGCGCGCCCGGTTCCCAGAATTAAGCTGGTAAATAACCCAGTCCGCGCGGCGGGCAAAACCACGCCCCAAATCGTACCCCAGCGAGATAACCCCAACGCGGCCGCCCCGAGGAGGTAGGCGGGGGGCACTTCGGCCAGACTCGCTTCTGCGGTGAGAGCAATGGTGGGAACGGTCATCAATGCCAAGACTAAGATGCCCGCCAGCAAACTGGTGCCGGGGGGATGCAGCCGATTAATGAGGGGAACCAGGACGACCAATCCCCAGAAGCCATAAACCACTCCCGGAATCCCCACGAGCAATTCCAAGAGGCGGCGATAGAGGGTGGCGACAGCCGGTGGGGCGTAAAAATGGCAAAAGAGGGCGGAGAGAATGCCTGCTGGCGCGGCTAATAGTAAAGCACCTCCCACCACCAATAGGGTGCTGACAAGCATGGGGGTGAGGCTATATAGCTCTTTGGAAGGGAACCACGCGGTGTCAGTTAGGAAGGGCAAGAAACCGATATTTTGCAGAATCGGCCAGGATTCTCGGATCAGAACGATCGCGATCGGAATGACGATCGCCCCGGCCACCAATGCTAAGATGCGCAGAACCCAAACCAGAATCTCGTCAACGTTGGGGCGGAACGAAGTTTTGTTCGCGGATAAGGTCATGGTTTTCTTCGGCAAGGGCAAAGTCTAAAAATTCCTGGGCAAGGGGCGTGGGTTCACCTTTAACGACCAAACTCAGAGGACGAGAGAGGGGAAAGCTGCCATCGATGACTCGATCGACGCTGGCTTCTACACCGTCTAGGTTTAAGAGCTTAATCGGAACCCCTTGCTCGATACTATAGGCTGCCGCCCCAATGGAGACGTAGCCGATGGCATCGGGATTTCCGGAAACGGTTTTGATGCCCTGCTGGTTATCCCCGATAATTGCTGAGGCTTGAATCTGTTCGGGTTCGAGTTTGAAGTGTTTTAAAAATAGTTCGAGGGTAGAGCGTCCCTCGGCTTTGTTGATCGCGGCGATCGGGGCATCGGAACCGCCGAGTTCTTTCCAGTTGTCGATTTCGCCGGTATAGATGGCAACCACGTCCTCGCTGTCGATTTCGGTGAGGGGGTTGTCGCCATGGACGATGGGACTGATGCCATCGAGGGCGACGATATATCCTTGTCGTTCTTGGAGTTCTTCTTCTTTAAGGGCGCGAGACACCATGCCAATATCGGCGAGTCCCTGTTCTGTATCGGAGAGTCCTCGGGAGGAACCCCCCGTTTGTACGTCAACTCGAATCTCTGGGTTTTGGGCTTCAAATCGCTTGCCCATCTCTGAAATGAGCGGGGCGACGGTACTCGAACCGGTGACGATCAGTTTTTGGGTTGCAGGGGAACCGATTTGGGCACCGCTTCCGGAACACCCTTGCAGCGTTAGGCTCAGAACCAAACCGGTAAGAAGAGTTTTGGAGATGCTACATTTCATAAACTTACTTTAACCTTAGTTCGGATGTGGGAGGGAAGGGGGAGCAGATGACGCGGCGGGAGCGGGGATGGGGAACTGGGGGTTGTTTGTATTCTTATTAATGTGACCCCAATACGCTAACGGTTGCTGAGATCGATCTGAGATCTTGATGAGTGGGTTTGATGCGATCGCATCTTTCTCAATGGTCATTGGTGAAATGCGCGCGAAAATTGCTTGTTTGTCAAGCCCCAGATTTAGTGTGACGACTCGATTGACGATTGAGCTCTAGACGGTTTCCGATGATGGATCGACGCTCCGATCCCACATCCAAAACCAGTCACCATTCCCCGTTCCCCCTTCCCCCTTCCCCGTTCCCCCGGACAGGGGGCCAACAACTCATACCGCCTCACCAATGCTCAATGGTGTATGACGGTGTTCACAACGGTAGACCTTTAACGTTGTTGTCACGCTTTACACTATCGTGAGACAAAATATAAATATCTTAAGTATTTTCTAAGTTTTTTAGCTAAGTTTTCCAGTTGCAACCTGAGGAGCAATTGGGCTTGGAATGGGTTTGGTGACATCGTTGAATCTGGGAGGAAAAAACCAAAATCACACCAGGAGATCGGGATGCATTTTTTTAGCAAAATTAATAAAAATAAACAATAAAAAATAAATGTAAGAAACTTCATTTTTGATGCTAAAAACGCATTGATATGTTTTTTTTATTGCATAAACAGGGATACTTTTGCGATCGAATTCCCTAAAGTGAGTACCAAAGAGTTTGGGAAAGTGCCTATATGACCGCCAAGAAAAACCTAGTCGTCATCGGGAATGGCATGGTGGGTCACAAGTTCCTCGAGTTGATGGTCAAAAAAGGAGGCCATCGACACTGGAACCTCATAACCTTTTGCGAAGAACCGCGCGTTGCCTACGATCGCGTCAATTTAAGCGGCTACTTTTCAGGTAAAACCGCCGCCGATCTCACCCTCGTCGAACCCGGTTTCTACGCAGAAAACGATATTAAAGTGTATTTGGGGGAACGGGCTGCCGAAATCGATCGCGATCGCCAAATCGTCCGTTCCGCCAACGGTTTGGAAATCCCCTACGATCGCCTCGTACTCGCCACCGGTTCCTATCCCTTCGTTCCCCCCATCAAAGGTAACAATGCCCCCGGCAACTTCGTCTATCGAACCATCGAAGACCTCGAACAGATGGAAGCCTGGGCCAAACAATCCAAAGTCGGCGTCGTTGTCGGTGGCGGTTTGTTGGGACTTGAATGCGCCAACGCCCTCCAGTCTCTGGGTTTAGAAACCCACGTGGTTGAATTTGCCCCCCGTTTGATGCCCGTCCAAATCGACGAAGCAGGCGGTACGATTTTGCGTGAAAAAATCGAGGCCCTGGGCATCTCGGTGCATACAAGCAAAGCCACCACGGAAATCGTCAGCGAGAACGGCAAAATCGTCAAAATGCTGTTTGCCGACGGCACCGAACTCCACACCGATCAGATCGTCTTCTCCGCCGGGATTCGCCCCCGGGACGAACTCGCCCGCCAAAGTGGGTTAATTATCGGCGAACGGGGTGGGATTGCCATCGACGATGCCTGTCAAACCTCCGATCCCAATATCTACGCCATCGGTGAGTGCGCCCTGCACCACCAGCGCATTTACGGCCTGGTTGCCCCCGGCTACCACATGGCAGAAGTGGCAAGCGATCGCATCTGCGGCAACCCCGAAGCCACCTTCACCGGTGCCGATATGTCCACCAAACTCAAACTCTTGGGCGTAGATGTGGCCAGCTTCGGCGACAACTTTGCCAAAACCCCTGGGTCAAAAGAACTGGCAATCTCCGATTCCATTGGCGGAACTTACAAAAAAATCGTCGTCAGCGAAGATGGCAAGTATCTCCTCGGGGGTATCCTCGTCGGCGATGCTTCCGCTTACGGAACGATGGTGCAACTGATGCAAAATCAGATCGCCTTACCTCCCCATCCTGAAGACTTGCTCGTACCGCCCCGCGAAGGTGCCGCAGCCCCGGCGATGGGAGTCGATAGCTTGCCCGATACCGCCCAGATTTGCTCGTGTAACAACGTCTCCAAAGCCGACATTTGCAAGGCAATCCACGAAGAGGGTCTGACTGATGTCCCCAGCTTGAAAAAATGCACCCAAGCGGGAACCGGCTGCGGCGGTTGCGTTCCCCTCGTCAAAGACCTCCTCAACTCCGAACTCAAAAAAGCAGGAGTCGAAGTCAAAAATCACCTGTGCGAGCATTTTGCCTACAGCCGTCAGGAACTTTACCACCTGATTCGGGTACACGGCATCAAAACCTTCGACGAACTGCTGCACCGCTTCGGTAGCGGACTCGGTTGCGAGATTTGCAAGCCCACAGTGGGATCGATGCTGGCTTCGACGTGGAACGACTACATCCTGGAAAAACCCCACGTTGGATTGCAGGATACCAACGACTACTACCTCGCCAACATCCAAAAAGATGGGACGTATTCGGTAATTCCTCGCGTTCCAGGGGGCGAAATCACCCCCGACAAACTCATCGTTCTCGGGGAAGTGGCCCAGGAATTCGGACTCTACACCAAGATTACCGGGGCCCAGCGGGTGGATTTGTTCGGCGCGCGGGTTGACCAGTTGCCGCACATTTGGAAGCGTCTGGTGGATGCCGGGTTCGAGTCGGGCCACGCCTACGGTAAGGCGCTGCGAACGGTGAAGTCCTGCGTTGGCAGTACCTGGTGTCGGTTTGGCGTGCAAGATTCCACCGGTTTGGCGATCGAAGTCGAACTGCGCTATCGAGGATTGCGATCGCCCCACAAACTCAAATCGGCGGTTTCCGGCTGTACCCGCGAATGCGCCGAAGCCCAGGGGAAAGATTTCGGTATCATCGCCACGGAAAACGGCTGGAACCTTTACGTGTGCGGTAACGGCGGCATGAAACCCCAACATGCGGTATTGCTTGCGACGGATATCGATAAGGAAACCCTGATTAAGTATATCGATCGCTTCTTGATGTTCTACATCCAAACGGCCGATCGTCTAGAACGTACTTCTACCTGGTTCAACAAACTCGAAGGGGGTCTCGATTATCTCAAACAAGTGGTGATTGAGGACTCGCTGGGAATTTGCGACGAACTCGAAGCCCAGATGCAACACTTGGTGAATACCTACCAGTGCGAGTGGAAAACGACGATCGAGGATGACGAAAAACTGAAGCGCTTCCGCCATTTTGTCAATACCGATCGCCCCGATCCTACCTTGGCTTACGTCGAGGAACGGGGACAGAAGCGGCCGGCAACTGCCGAAGAACGGGAAGCCACTGTCACTCATTAAGAGGGCTTCGGGGGCTTCGGAGGCTTCGGGGGCAGGGGGAGACAAGGGGACAAGGGGACAAGGTGACAAGGGGACAAGGGAGAGGATAATTGTTCAATTAAATGTTCCCCGTTCCCCATTCTCCCTTTCCGAATTCCAAACTCCGAACTCCGAACTCCGAATTCCGAATTCCGAATTCTTACCCATTCCCAAACACTCAAACATTCAAGGAAATTATCATGGTTCAAACCCCTTCAATGCCCGATACCACTCAATGGATTGCCGTTTGTCCTTTTGCGGATATCGTCCCCAATACGGGAGTTTGCGCTCTCATTGAAGGGCAGCAAGTGGCGATTTTTAGAGTCAGTAATAGCGATCGCACCTATGCCATCGGCAACTACGATCCGTTCAGCAAAGCCTTCGTCCTATCCCGAGGAATTGTGGGCGATCGCAAAGGAATTCTCAAAGTTGCGTCTCCCATTTACAAGCAAAACTTTAACTTAATGACGGGAGAATGTTTAGACGATCCGAATGTCTCTATTCCGTCGTACCCCACTCGAATTGTAGATGGCATGGTGGAAGTGGGTATTGTCAGTAATAAGTAATAAGTAACGCCATGTGCAACTTAATTCTCCAAAATCCTCTCGCACGGGGGGAAGGGGGAAGGGGGAAGCCATAGGATGCTTACGCTGTTGATTTGTCCGGAAGCCAGAGGAAGCGTGCGCTGTTAGTTTGTCCGGGACTTTTTCTTGTTCCCCCCTTCTTAAGAAGGGGGGGTATGGGGGATATAATACCCAATCCGGTCGCTAGAGAACTCTTATTCTAAATGAGGTAAAACGTTTACCGTATCTCCATTTCACGAGGTCTCCACATCACCCGAATCCAGACAATTCATAAAGCAAATTTGGATCGATCGATGAGATCTGAGTTCTAACAGAATTGGGATGCAGTAGGCGGTTATGGCGGTCACTTTATCTCTAAATTACATCGATCGATCCGTCGTAACGCATCAACAGATCTTAATTTTCCTGCGATATGTCTAAGCATCGACAATTGGAATCAAAACGGTAAATTTCGTCTTTCCTGGAACTGACGAAACCTCAATTTTTCCCTGATGCTTATCAATAATCCGGCGCACGATATCTAATCCCAGACCGCTGCCTTCGCCAATGGGTTTAGTCGTGAAAAAGGGTTGAAAAATATTCGGTAAAATTTCCGGAGGAATCCCCTTACCGCTATCGTTCACTTCCACGCAGATTTGGCTGTTTTGCTGAGTGACCTCAATCTTCAAAGTGCCCCGATTTCCCATAGCTTGTAGGGCATTGTGAATCAGATTTGTCCAAACTTGATTGAGTTCGTCGGGATAGCAACAGATTTCCGGGATTTCTTCGCATTCAAAAATGGTTTCAATGCCCTGCTTGAGTCGGCTGTGATAGAGGGTGAGAATCGTCTGAATGCCATCGGTAATCAGAGCGCGCGTTTTGGTTTGAGAGCGATCGTGACGAGCGTAACTTTTCAGGGCAAAGACAATTTTTTCCGCGCGATCGCTCGCTAAATCGATATTATTCGTACTCGTTTGCAAGCGAACGAAACTGAGGACTTTGTTGAGTAATGCTTGACCGTTGGGCGCATGGCAGATGGGTAAAAACGCTTCGAGGTCTTCATCAACGCCGAGATCGACGAGTAGGGTTGCCAAGGTTCTCGCATCGGCCAGATTGCGATCGCGAAGTTTCTGGGTGAGAGCTTTTCTGCGTTGGCGGAGTTCTCGTGACGATGGTGAGGTTTTTCTGCGTTGCGATCGCGCCAGTAACGTCACAAAGTATTCTTCTTCTTGAGGGGAAAGCTTGCCAAACCAGGCGGGAAAATGCTGCAAATTATCCTCAAGGAAGTTGCGGATGTAAGTCACCGAAGACCGAATCGCCCCCAAAGGACTATTGATTTCGTGAGCAACTCCAGCGACGAGTTGACCCAAGGCGGCCATTTTTTCCGAGAGAACTAGCTCGTCTTGAGCCCGTTGGAGTTCCTGGAGGGTATTTTTGAGGGTTTCGTTTTTCTCCTGTAAATTGGCTTCGGCTTGTTTGAGGGCAGAAATATCGGTGATCGTACCGATGTAACTGACGGTATTGCCATCGGCATCGGGTTCGGGAACAGCCTGTCCCACCACCCAAACGCTCGTACCCGAAGCGCACAGAAAGCGGTATTCGCTCGAAAAGGGGAGATTCAACCGGACTGCTCGATTCCATTCATCGGTAACCCGATCGCGATCGTCGGGATGTAGCGCCCGTGCCCAACCATCTCCAAAAGCATCTTCGAGATTGAGACCCGTCATCTCACACCAGCGAGGATTGACAAAGCTACAGCCTCCTTGCGCGTCAGTGCGAAAAATTCCCACTGGGGACATTTGGGTGAGGGTGGCGTAGCGAATTTCACTGGCTTGCAGGGCCGCTTGCCATTGCTTGCGTTCTGTAATGTCTTGAATTTGGGCAACGAAGTAAAGGGGTTTGTTTTCGCTGTCGCGTACCAAAGAGACGCTTAGCAGCGCCCAGACGATCTGTCTGTTTTTGTGGATGTAGCGTTTTTCGGTGTGATAGTAGGGAATCTTTCCCGCCATCAGGTGGCGGAGGTGGCGGATATCCGTTTCCAAGTCCTCGGGATGGGTGATTTCGTGAAAAGTCAAATCCCGCAACTCTGTCTCGCTGTAGCCCAAAATTTGGCACGCAGCAGGGTTCGCCCGCCAAAATTGCCCCTCTGGCGAGACAAAAACCTTACCAATGGCAGCGGTTTCAAATGCTTGCCGAAACTGTTCCTGACTTTTTCGCAATTGGGCGGTGCGGGCGGTCACTTGCCGTTCTAGGGTGTGATTGTAATCTGTGAGTAAGGCTTGGGCTTTTTTGCGCTGAGCGATATCTTGGAAAGTCGCGATCGCCCCGTTAATCTGACCGGCATCGTCCAGGAGGGGAGTGGCGGTGACTTCCACCGGTACGATGCGATCGCCGCGATGCACTTCAAGATCGTCAAGGCAGACCGTTTCCCCGGCTAGCGATCGGACGATGGGCAGTTCTTGGGAGGGATAGAGTCGATCGGTATTGGTGCGGTACACTCGATATGCTTGCGACAAGCAATCGATTTCGGCTTCGGGAATCGCCTCGATTTCGAGTAATTCTTTGGCTTTATTGTTGGCATAGGTGACTTGTCCGGTGGCGTCGTGAACGCAGACTCCGATGGGCATTGCATCTAAGACGCGATCGAGATGGCGATCTTTGGCTTGAAGTTGGGCTTTTTGGGTGGCAATTTGTTGCTCGAGCAAGTGAATTTCGAGGGCTTCCCGTACCGTTAAATTCAGTTCTTCAGAACTCCAAGGCTTAGCAATATAGCGATAGAGTCGGGCGGAGTTAATCGCATTGGTCACTCCTTCTAAAGTCGCTTGACCCGTCAGCATGATTTTGAGGGTATTAGGCGAGACTTCATGAATTCGCCGCAGCACTTCGTCGCCTTTGAGATCCGGCATAATATAGTCCGAAATAACGACGGCAATTTGACAGCCAACTGCGAGTAAACTCTCAACGAGATCGAGCGCTTCAATTCCGCCAACTGCCGTTTCAATGTCAAATTTATTTTCCAGGGCTTCTTCGAGTTCTCTTCTCAAACTTTCGAGCACGATCGGCTCGTCATCAATACAAATAACTACCGGCTTGTTCATGGTTGGCAATAGGCGAGGAAATGAAAGCGACGCGATCGACTCCGTTCGATACATTCACTCGATCGCGTGACTCAAAAATTTAGGATTCTTAGCTAGAAGCGAGTCGCAAACCGCACCCTTCTCTCTCAATCTAGCCTAGATGCATCCCTAGAGTTATTGAAGAATATACATAAATCGAAAAATCACAATCGATCGATACCCGATTTAATCGAGTTAATCAGCTCTTCTTTACTCCAAGGTTTGGGGATAAATTGGTGTAAATCGGCTTCGTTTTTTGCGCGCTCGATAGCTTCGTCATCGGCTTGTCCCGTCAATAATATTTTCACCGTTTTGGGAAATCGCTTGTGAACTTCGACTAATAACTCATCGCCTTTCATCCCTGGCATTAACCAATCAGATACCACAATGACTACTTTCGTCTCTTCTTCTTGAAGTTCATCGAGAACCTCTAAGGCTTCTTCAGCATTTTCTGCGGTTTCATAGATATATCGATCGTCAAATTCTTCTTGAATTTGTCTGAGAACGCTATTGAGGATAACCGCTTCATCATCTACAAATAAAATAGCCAGATTAGACATAATTTATTCTGAATGTTTTTTAAAAATATTTTTCCTGGATTTTGATATCGCTGGAAAATTTAAAATACGATTTTTTTACGTTTCCCAGTTTATCTAATTCACTCCGATCTGGATTCGATCGAATTGGGTAACGTAACGATAAACGTAGTTTCTCCCGGTACAGAATTAAATGAAATTGTACCTCCATGTTTTTTCACAATTTTTTTGACAATGTCTAAACCCAATCCGCTTCCTTCGCCGGGTGGTTTGGTTGTAAAAAAAGGTTGAAATATTTGACTTTGAATGTCTTCGGGAATCCCACTGCCACTGTCGGTAATCCGAACCTCAATTTCATCATTTCGATCGACCGCCTGGATTTGTAGCTTCCCTCGATAGTTCATCGCTTGTAAAGCATTATGAATTAAGTTCGTCCACACTTGATTGAGTTCGTCAAAATAACACTCGATTGGTGGTAGCTCCTCAAAATGAGTGCTGAGTTTAATACCTTGTTTGATTTGATTGTGATAAAGGGTAAGAACGGCTTCTAATCCTTCAATCATATTAACTTTTATTTTCTCTTCACTGATACTTTGTCGTGCGTAGGTTTTCAGGGCAAAGACAACTTTTGCAGCACGTTCGGATGCAATCCCAATATCTCGAGTACTTTCTTGCAATCGAACAAACGAACGAACGGTTTTGAGAAACTTTTCGCGATCGGGTTGGTGTAGAATCGGAACGATCGACTCTAAGCGATCGTGAATCTTTAAATCGAGCAATAAGTTGGAAATCACATCTACATTTTCTAGCTCATATTCTTTCAGCTGAGCGGATATTAATTTCCTGAGTTGGCGTCGTTCTCGTCCGGAAATGAGTGCGGGATTGTCAAGAGACCGGGATAATAATTCCCCAAACATTTGTGTGGCTTCTGGAGTCAGTTCTTTAAACCAGGTCGGTAAGCGATATAAGTGTTCTTCGAAATAATCCTGAATATATTTCACTGAAGATCGAATTGCCCCTAACGGTGTATTAATTTCGTGAGCAACCCCAGCAATGAGTTGCCCTAATGCTGCCATTTTCTCTGAATGAATAAGTTCTTGCTGGGCTGTTTCGAGTTGCTTGAGGGTATTCGCCAGTTCTTGATTTTTCTGCCGGAGTTGCTGCGTTCGTTCGGCAACTTTAATCTCTAGATTGCGGTTATAGTCTTCCCGCAGTTGTTCGGCTTGTTTGCGTTCGGTGATATCGGCAAATGTAGCAATTGCATAACGAATCGTACCGGTTTCATCGCGGATGGGAGTTGAGGATATTTCCAGAGGAATTCGATGTTCTCCTTGATGTATTTCAAGAACATCGGTTCGGATGGTTTCTCCTTTTAAAGAGCGAGCAATCGGTAAATCCTCAATTGTTGAAGGTTCTTGTGTATTTTGAGCGTAAAACTGATAGTATCGATCGATATCGTTTTTTGCGAGTGCTTCGATGTTTGCTTCCGAGAGATTTAAAAATTCTTTTGCTTTCGCGTTCGTATAGGTCAGCTGACCCGATGCATTGTGTACGGCAATTCCCATCGGAATCGCTGATAAAAACTGATTTAATCGCTGCTCGTTTTCTCGGAGACGCTCATTTTGCTCGCGAATCTTTTTTTCTCGATCGTAACTTTTTAAGGCTTCTTGTACCGTGAGCTGTAAATCAACATCTTGCCAGGGTTTAGCAATATATCGATACAGTTTTGCCGAGTTAATGGCATTGGCAATTCCTTCCAGGCTCGCCTGCCCCGTCAACATAATTTTGAGCGTCTGCGGAGAGTGTTGGTGAACGTATCTTAAGACTTCATCTCCTTTGAGATCGGGCATGATATAGTCAGAAATAACCAAGGCAATTTCACTACCGTCTTCGAGAATTTCATCCACTAACTCCAACGCCTCCTTGCCTCCTAATGCCGTTTCAATTTCGCACTCATCTTCTAAAGATTCGGAGAGTTCGCGAATGAGACTATCTAAAACGACTTGCTCGTCATCAATACAAATTACAATAGGTTTAGTCATATTTTTTATAGCTATCGTCTAATTTTTAATGGCAATCGCGGGCAGGGTAACTGTAAAATTTGTGTGTCCGGGAACCGAATTAAAGGTAATGCTGCCCTGATGTTTGTCTACAATTTTTTTCACGATATCTAAACCCAAGCCAGTCCCTTCTCCTGGGGGTTTGGTTGTAAAGAAGGGCTGAAAAATTTTATCTTCAATCTCTGGAGCAATCCCTCTCCCCGTATCGGCAATACTGACGCAAATGCAACCGTCTTGATGCACCGCAGCTACCGTTAGCGTTCCTCGATTCTCCATCGCTTGCAGGGCATTATGTATTAGATTCGTCCACACTTGGTTGAGATCGTCAAAGTAGCACGTCACGTTGGGTATGTCTTGATACTGACGAATCACGGTGACTCCCTGTTTGATTTGGTTTTTGTAGAGGGTTAAAACCGCTTCTAGACCTTCAATTAAATTGGCTTCGATCGCTTTGCCGGTTCGATTGTAACGAGCATAAGTTTTCAGGGCAAAGACCACTTTGGTCGCCCTTTCCGATGCGGTCTGAATATCCCGGGTGCTTTCTTGCCAGCGAACGAATTGACGTACGATGTTGAGGAACCCTTGGCTATCGGCGGCATGGAAAAGATCGTAGAACGATTCGAGACGATCGCCCACCCCCAAATCTAAGAGAATATTCGCCAAACCGGTAGCGTTGGCAATGTTTTGTTCCTCGAGTTCGCTAACGATCGTCTTTCGTAATTTGCGCCGTTGGCGACCGGAAATTGTCATCGTATTTTGGGAGGCGCGATCGAGCAACTCGAAAAACTGCCCTTCCCGTTCTGGGGTTAGCGTCCGAAACCAGGCAGGAAACTGGTGTAGGTTTTTGTGCAGAAATTCGTCGATGTACCCCACTGAAGATCGAATTGCCCCCAATGGCGTATTAATTTCGTGGGCGACACCGGCAATCAGTTGACCCAATGCAGCCATTTTCTCCGACTGAACTAATTCATCTTGGGCGGTTTGCAATTCCTCGAGGGCATCGGAGAGTTCTTCGGTGCGATCGCTCACTTGCCTCTCCAAAGTGCGATTGTACTGGGCAAGGCGTTCTTGGGCGATCGATAATTCCCCATTCGCCTGCTGGAGTTGCGCTTCATTCTGGCGCAGGGCTGCCGTTGCCCGTTCTACCGCCAATTGCAGCCGGGCGGGTTCTCCCACCAGTACGAACACCAAACCGCCAGCCAAAAGGGCGATCGCCCCTCCACCTATCCTCAGCCAAATCGAAATCTGCGCCCGCGAAAGCCATCCCCCTGGGGGAATAGCAGCCAACTGCCAGGAACCGTTAGGCAACGTCACCGATAGCAACACCGGATTCTGCTGCCAAATCTCGCCATCGCCGAAGAACACCTCCCCCATTTCTCCCAAGCCATCTTTACCGCGCACTGCATATTGCCAGTTCGATGTCTCATCGAGCAAACCCGCCTCTCCATAGATGGTGTCGGCACTCACCAGAATACTTGCCAATCCCCAATATTCTGGAGTTCCAGCGGCTGACTGGGTAAAAATCGGCGCTCGATTAATAAACGCAACGCCCCCTTGCACGAGTTCCACCGGACCGGCCACCACGGATTTTTTCGAGGCAATGGTGCGATCGACGGCTTGTTTTTGTTCTGGGGTCGCCACCAAATTCAGCCCTAATGCTGTCTGGTTTTCTTGCAGGGGATAAATATGACTGATGACTGAATTTTTGGCTAAGTTAATGCTGCGAATTTCGGGATATCGATCGAGCAACGGGGTGGCAATTTCGGCGAATTGGGCTTGGGTCATTTCCCGATTCACGACCACCTGCACCACCAACACTTCAACCAATAGCAACCGAGTGTTAATGGCGGCTTCCACGCGAGCGCGAATGGTACTGAGTCGATCGAGGGCGTCCGTCCGTTGTTGCTGCTGAAATTGCCGATTTTCCGATCTCTCTAAAAGTGCAGTCGCTCCGAGAATGGATAACGCTGCGATCGCCGCACTTAAAAATGCTTTGCCATGATGTTTCTGTAGCCGTCTCATTAATTTGGGTGGCGTCGATCGGTACTTTGTCCTGGATTGTTGGGTCGATGAGTTTCTAATCCGATTGCATCTCAAAAATACGATCGTTCGATCTGCGAGCAATTACGGATCGAGTTCGCAGAATATCTCGTTGAGGACTCGAAAGTTTGCGTAAAAGACTGACAACCGGAAATCACGCGATCGCCTTGTGGCAAAATACATTCGGACGTCAGCTTGCCGTACACCTATGCAGTCTAAAGTTTTTTGGTCGATCGTGCAACGAAGCGATCGCTTTCAAAACTCACTCACCGGCGGCATGAAGAATGTCGGCGATCTCGAACTTATTTTTATTCTTTTTGGAGAAAATTTAGATGTATTAAACCATCGGTTTCTTTACGCCAAGCTGAATCTAATCCTCAGTGATTTTACTTTTCGAGGGTCAGGCTCGATCGATTAATTCGGTATATATCACCAAAGAGCTGGAAGGGGGGATCGAGTTCGGTTCAATACTTCTAGTGCAAAACGGCAGAAATCACGACCGAGTTCTCAACCGGTGAAAGCTTTATACAATAAGTATTTTTAATTTTGCATTTTTCATGACCCGTAGCGGCACTCGTGGTTTGCGTCCGCGTCGGTATTCTACAGACTGGCAAAATAAATTGCGATCGAGAATGGAGAACCCGATTCTGTCACGACTGCTCTCGCATAACCCTTCGCCTAACGGTTGTTTGCGTTTCTCTAACTCAAGATTTTTGGGTACCTAGATTATGTAAAAAAGATATTTCACAAATTATTATGGAACTCTGAAAAATTAAAGCAATAACCTGAATAAACCTTGAAAAAGTATTGAATATATTTGCAAAATCAACCCAATATTTTAATGCTTTAGAAGCGAGCGCCACGAGTAACGTCAGTTTTGGATAAGACTGTTTCCGGTGAGGGTGGGGAATGGGGAATGGGGAATGGGGATAGAGTACTTTCCTCCCAAGCGACCAGATGTAGCCAGTGTTGTCGCTTCGCTGTCAAGAGGCTTGCCGACCGCCCGAAAAACGTCACCCAAAGTCTGCATCCCGGCGAGATGGCTTAAGCAAAACTGAGGTTCTATACAGTAAACATTTTTTATTTTGCGTGCATTGCGAGCGGGGTCGGTTTGGGTCCCGTTCAACTTTTCAAGACGCATTTTTAATTCTGCGTAGCAGCACTAATTATTTCCCGTGAGGGGATCGGGAAGGGGTTGTTGCACTTGATCCGCACCGACGATCGGATCGACATCTCCCTCTTGCTGCATCATATCTTGCCGAAGGCGCTGGGTTTGCAACTGACTTAATTCTTTCTGGTAAACCGCAAACACTTGCGCCAAACTGGTTGCCAGCGCTTGCCAATCGCGCTCGGAGGTTAACTTACTCGAAATCCCCCGCAGCATTTCATTTTTCTCGTTCTTCTGAATATATTGTTTCAGGCGATCGCCATCTTTGAGTAACGCCGCTTGGTAAATCTCCCCATCGCACCACCACAATCCCGGCTGAGTCAGCAGCCACGTGAGGAGATAGCCTTCCGGATATTGTTCTTTAACCCACGCGCTTAGATGTTGGAGTTCACCCATACTACTTGCCACGTCCTTGTGCCTCCCGACGGCTCAACTTCGACTCGAAACGGTGTCTGGAACGAACACCCTATACACCATAGCTCGATCGACTTCCCCTGTCACCTTTGGGAGATGGGGTGTGCGCACCCGAGAACTACCAAGGACTGCCGATCGTGGTAAAACTCGACCAGTAGTAAGGATGAGACAAGTCACGATCGGATAACTGGGTTAACTCAGACGGTAAGGGAACAGTACTGGCCGAACCGACGAGTTGACCGTTGCGCAAGTATACATCTCCCCGCAACATGGCAATTTGGGCTCTTCGCAGGGCTTCGGCTTTAATCGTCACCTCTTCTCGTCTGAGCTGTCGGTAAAATTCACTCATCAAGGCGAGGGTGCCTTCATCGCTGACATACCACAAACTCGCCAGTGCCGATTTGACTCCCGCCTGGACGGCAAGTCCGGCAAAGCCCAATTCGGCATTTTTATCCCCCACCGCCGTGCGGCAGGCGCTCAGAACGAGTAATTCGACGGGAGGGTCTCGCCAGTTGAGTTCTTCGAGTCGATCGAGACTGAGTCGATCGTTCCAGAGTTGGATATAAGAGTGACTGGGGTCGCCGGATTCAAACTCGGCGTGAGTCGCCAGATGAATAATGCCAAAGGGATAAACTTGCCGTTCTTGGGTGAGATTTTTGAGGGTAAACGCTTCGTTGAGAAAAACCTCACCGGGCCAAAGTCCACGATCGGGGAGTTCGGAAGTACGATCGGTTTGACCGGCGATCGTCGAAAGTTCTAGAGGAACCGCTGGAAGTGGGGGTTTATTGGGAAAAACGCTCGCTCCCATCGCTAAGACGCGAGTTTCTTGGAGAGGTTGATAGGAAATCTCGGTGAGGTTGAAGCTGGGGATGAGAGCCACACTGTATTTTTCGATCAGGAATTGCCGTCCGTCGTGTAATGCCGCGACAGGCATCGATCGCAATCCAGCATCCATCGAAAAGAGGAGCGTGTCTGCACCGAGTCGCTCTAAATCCGCTTCGAGGGGGGTAATTATCCATTCGTAGAGTTGTCGCGAGGCCGCTAGGTAATGAGTGCTGTTCCGCCTCCGGGGATTGGTGAGATTGATGCGCAAGTCCCGCAGAACTGGCACGAGACGATCTTTGGAAGCTTCGGGAATGCTACGGTGAATCGGTTCGCCAGAGGGGGGAACGATAGTTAGATCGAGGCGATCGTCGCGGGATAAAACATAGACCGGAACAGAAGTTTGACGAGTTTGCGCTTCAATGTCTTGCAGTTGAGCTTGAATGCGATCGAGGGAGAGAACATCGCGACTCAAGGAGTGACCGAGGTAAGCTTCTAATTCCTGAGCATAGAGACTTTCGATCGAGCTGAGGGCTTTGGTCAAGAAACCCGCGTCGAGGAGTTCTCCGACTTGTTGGCGCAGAATTTGCAACTCGGAAGGTTCTGAAGATACTGTTGCCTCGGGTGCGGGTTCGGCTGCGAGTTCCCCAGTCACCGCTTCTTCAGCATTTTCAGTGTTTTCAACGCTCGCTCGAACTCCCATATCCTCTGCAATCGGAACGCCTTGTAAGTCTGTTGCAATTCTGGCGCGGATCGGACGGGGGAATCGAGATTCCGGTGTCGGTTCTGGACTCGGTGTGGGACTCGGACTCGGTATGGGATTGGGTGCGGGTTCTGGATTGGGATTGGGTGCAGGTTCTGGATTGGGATTGGGATTGGGTGTGGGATTGGGATTGGGATTGGGTGTGGGATTGGGATTGGGTGTGGGATTGGGTGCGGGTTCTGGATTGGGATTGGGTGCAGGTTCTGGATTGGGATTGGGTGTGGGATTGGGTGCGGGTTCTGGATTGGGAT
>NZ_JBRJXU010000036.1:0-7750 GCF_057467645.1 Zarconia sp. | reverse complement strand
TCTCCAATCCGGCGAGGTCGTCGTCATCGGCATCGAAGTCTTCAAACTCACCAACGTCGGCGTCTCCTTCATCGGTGGCTGCCATCTCCAATCCGGCGAGGTCGTCGTCATCGGCATCGAAGTCTTCAAACTCACCAACGTCGGCGTCTCCTTCATCGGTGGCTGCCATCTCCAATCCGGCGAGGTCGTCGTCGTCATCGGCATCGAAGTCTTCAAACTCACCAACGTCGGCGTCTCCTTCATCGGTGGCTTCCATCTCCAATTCGGCGAGGTCATCGTCGTCATCGGCATCGAAGTCTTCAAACTCCTCATCAGCCTCTAGAGAGGTGATGGCTTCACTCGCTGCTACAACTCCAACCCCTGCCACAGCCACCCCAGCTAAGCCTCCTAATCCGGAGTCTTCAGATTCCGCATCGGCATCTGGAGGTTCCGACGGGGGAGCAACGGTTTCAGTCAGCTCGTCGGCTGCGGTTGCGGCTGCCACGGAAGCCATTGCCGATGCGAGGGAAACCGGCTCGGCTCCAGGGGCATTGGGATCTAGACCCAGAGCGAGATCGGGGTCGAAATTCAACCCCAAAACTTGGATGAGGGTATCGGCATCGGGATTGAGTTGGGAAAAGGGCAACATCAGTTGCGCGAGCTTGGGTTCGAGTCCGTTGAGAGAACCTAAGATGAAATAGGAAGGAGGTCGCCGACCACCATCGGGAGTCTCAACGGAGGCCATCTGCATGTGCAGACTCAGCCAGGGGCGATTGACTTGGTAAAATTCCAACCACTTTTGCTTTAGAGCGCTGGTGAAGCTGTCAAAGAAAGCCATGGTGATTATCCCCGGAGTTAACGGTTGCTACTTGTACGATTTGTGGGTCTTGCGACCTACTCTCTTAAGCCATTGAATCATACTAGCGCTGGCCGTTACTCGCCTCTTTTCATCTTTAGGAAACTCAATGACCGATGGCGATCTCCCTATACCATCATCAGATCGAGTTCTTCTTCCTCGGATTGAACGGATGGCTTGGTGGGGTTGAGATAGAAGTCCGACAGCAGGGAGAAGAGTTCGCGATCGGCTGCATCTTGGGGAACCACACCTTCGGGTAGGGCGAGAATTTGATCTGCGATGTTGAGATAGTAGTCGCAGACGTACTCTAAAGAGGGATCGGATTCGGCCATTTCAAATAGGGTTTTGCCTTTGACGCGGGAGACGCGAATGTCTTCGATCAAGGGCAAAATTTCTAAGACCGGCATGGGTACGGCTTCGATATATTTATCGATTAAGTCCCGCTTGGAGGTGCGATTGCCTACCAGTCCAGCGAGGCGTAGGGGATGGGTGCGGGCTTTTTCCCGGACGGATGCGGCAATGCGATTGGCGGCAAAGAGGGCATCGAAACCGTTGTCGGTGACGATGGTGCAATAGTCGGAGTAGTTGAGGGGGGCTGCAAAACCACCACAAACCACGTCGCCCAACACGTCGAAGAGAATGACGTCGTATTCGTCGAAGGCGTTGAGTTCTTTGAGCAATTTCACGGTTTCGCCGACAACGTATCCGCCGCAACCGGCACCGGCTGGCGGACCGCCCGCTTCGACGCAATCCACGCCGCCGTAGCCTTTGTAGATGACATCTTCGGGCCAGATGTCTTCGTAGTGGTAGTCCTTGTCTTGGAGGGTATCGATAATGGTGGGAATGAGAAATCCCGTGAGGGTGAAGGTGCTATCGTGCTTGGGATCGCAACCGATTTGCAGCACTTTTTTGCCGCGACGGGCGAGGGCAACTGAGATGTTGCAGCTAGTCGTCGATTTGCCGATTCCACCTTTTCCGTAAACAGAGAGCTTCACGTTTGGATTCTCCTTGACGATCGCATTTTCTTAAACTCGAATTTTTTCTAACTGCCGCAGCCTTCGAGTAAACTGCGGAGTCGTTGATGTTATAGCAGCAAGCGATCGGCGATTGGGGATCGAAGTTCGGTAAAACACAAACATTTTTCGCTTGTTATTTTTGCCAGATTTCGTTGCCGCCTTGGCACAGTTGCTATGTTTCGTTGACAGCATTATGGTCGATTCACCGCTTCGAGGGAAGAGGGAGTGGAAATCAAAATCGCTTTAAAATCAATCAAATAGATTTATAAAAGTTTCAAGTACAGGTTATCTGTCGCTGGCTAGTTTATATATTTTTTTTATTTATTTTTTAGAATTTTGTGTTTTTTATAAATAAAAATTGTAACAATATAAAAATAAAAGACTTAAACTCATAAATCCCAGCAAAAAGACTTGCGATCGAGTGAGTTCGTCTTTCTGCGCTGGGTTTGACTCTTTTGCCTCAAATTTGTAAAGAATACTAAATTTCGATCGCCCAGAGCGATGAGAGTTGGGGGACCGGGGCAAACCCGATCGGAGTCTGCTTTTTGAGCATTCCCTTGTCAGGATGAGAGCGCACTCGCTTTTGGACAAGTCGAGCGCAGACCCATTGAACTCCACGTTAGCCGATCCCGAATCAACCCTACAACGCGCACAACGTCAGTGAGACGATCGTTTCAGTGCCTTTGAGAGCGCTAATCCGCTGACCTTTACTATCTTTATTTCCCGAGCGCATCGGATCGAGGGGTAAACTGACAAATCGATCGCGACTGGTGAGCAACATCACTTCCCCATCTCGCGGTGCGGGTACCATCCCTATGAGGGTATCGGCTTTGGAGGCAAATTGCAGGGCTTGGGTGCCAATTTCACCCCGGTTGGCCAAACGCAAGTCTTGGACTGACAAGCGCTTGGCATATCCCCGTTTGGTCACTAACACGATATCCTCTCCCGGTCGTACCGTCGTGCAGCCGACGATGCCCTCATTTTTACGCAATCGCATTACTTGATAGCCCTGGGCCGTCCGTCCGAGAATGGGTAATTGTTCATCATCCACCGTCAGGCGTAGCACTCGTCCTCCCGTTGTCGCGATCGCCACCTCTTCTCCCGCGCGAGTAATATTCCCATAGAACAAGCGATCGTCCTCTTTGAGTTTGAGCGCCGTCAGTCCTCGCACCGTCATATTGGTTAAATCTTGCAAAGACAAGCGTTTAATCCGTCCCTGAGCGGTCAGGAGGAGGAGTTGTTCGGTATCGGGATAGTCCGAGCGAACAAAAGAGGTCACGCAAGTGTCTCGATCCGCTCCCGCAGACGCAGGCAGCAATCCCACTAAAGGTTCCCCTCGGGAGTTGCGCTTACCCACCGGGGGAATCTCACCGATTTTGGTTGCGTAGGCTTTGCCATCGCGGGTGAGAACGAGCAAATTCTGGGCGGTGGTTGCCGGAACGGCGCGGACGCTGAAATCTTCCGTCGCATCGAGAATTCTCTGGGTTGTAGCCTCTTGCTTGCCGCGCTGCTTTTCCCAAACTGATGGAGTCATCCGGCGTACGTAGCCGCGATGGGTGAATTCGAGGATCGCATCCTCTTCCGGAATCGTCGCATCTAAAATTGGCGAGAGGGAACCTTGGGCGGATGTGGTTTTGCCCCGTGGGGATTTACCCTTCGCAGATGCATTTTTCGGGGACGTGCTGGCGGAGGTGGTCTGGATTTGGGCTTCGGCGGAGATAATTCGAGTCAGGCGATCGCTTTTGAACTTGCGCTTGAACGATCGCAGTTCTTTTTTCAGAGCTTTGAGCAGTTCGTGGCGATTGTTGAGTAAGGTTTGCAGTTCTTCTCGCCGTGCCGTCAGTTCCTCGAACTCCCGTTGCAAATTTTGCTGTTCCAACCCCGTCAGCCGTCGCAGGGGCATTGCCAGAATTGCACTGGCTTGGCGATCGCTAAAACCGAACCGATTTTGAAACTCGAGCTTGGCACTCGTCCCATCGGGGGCACCCCGGAGAATTTCGATCGTCTCGTCGAGGACTTCGAGGGCTAAAAGTAATCCTTCGAGCAAGTGCAAGCGATCTTCGGTTTTTTCGAGTTCGTCGCGATACTGACGAATCAGGGTTCGTTCGCGGAAATCGAGGAACTGTTGTAAGATTTCCCGCAACGGCAGCTGGCGCGGCTGACCGTCTACCAAAGCCAGCAAAATCGCCCCAAAATTTTGTTGCAAAGGCGTTTGCCGGTAGAGTTGCCCCAGAACGCGCTCCGGGTTGGCTTCCCGTTTGAGTTCGACCACCACTCGAATGCCATCGCGATCGCTCTCGTCCCGAATATCGGAAATCCCATCGAGTCGTCCCTGATTAACCAATCCCGCCACTTTTTCAATCCAACTGGATTTACTCACCTGAAACGGAAATTCGCTCACGATTAACGCTGGACGACGGGAGCGGCGAGTGCGTCCGGTTTCTACCTGTTCGACCCCCACGACCCCGCGCATGGTGATACTGCCCCGTCCCGTGCGATAGGCATCCCGAATCCCCTGGGTACCGATAATTTCTCCCCCCGTGGGAAAGTCAGGGCCGGGAACGAGTTCGAGCAGTTTGTCATCGTTGAGATCGGGTCGATCGATTAAGGAGATCGCCGCATCCACCACCTCCCCCAGATTGTGAGGGGGAATATTAGTCGCCATCCCCACGGCAATCCCGGAACAGCCATTGAGCAGCAGAATCGGCAGTTGAGCGGGCAGAACCACCGGCTCTTGTTGAGAACTGTCGAAATTGTCAATAAAATCCACCGTCGCTTCGCCAATTTCCGAGAGTAGGGCTTCGTTCCCCATTTCGGAGAGGCGGGTTTCCGTGTAGCGCATGGCTGCAGCGGGATCGTTATCCACCGAGCCGAAATTTCCATGACCGGCCAGGAGGGGGTAACGGCTGGAAAAATCCTGCACCATCCGCACCAGGGCATCGTAAACGGCCTGGTCGCCGTGGGGGTGATATTTCCCCAACACGTCGCCGACCACGCGAGCGCACTTGCGATAGGGGCGATCGGGGGTCAACCCGAGTTCGTGCATGGCATATAAAATTCGCCGATGAACGGGTTTGAGACCATCGCGCACGTCCGGTAAAGCCCGCCCGACAATCACGCTCATGGCATATTCGAGATAGGACTGTTGCATCTCGGTATGTAGCGCGGTTGAGACGACTTGTCCTTTGGCGAGTAGGTTGAGCTGCTTAGCCATGAAGCTTGATTCCTCCATCCCGGAAATAGACGGGTGACAGTATATGACAATATATCGGGTATGCGGTCAGTATCCGTCCCGTAGGTAAAAGTTTTTCGGGACGAGGGAGCGATGGTGAGCCTTTGAGGGGGCACTCTTGGCAAGACCCCAAATAGAAGCGACCCCGTGAGTCTAGTCTAGAATGAACTCGGGGTATGGTTCGGAGTATAATTTGAGAAGATAGGTAAAAAAAGATTGCCCCAACGCCCAAGGTTACGCAAGTAGGTAGAACATGACGAAGACCGTTCTGATTGTAGAGGACGACCTAGTTAACGCCCGAGTTTTCTCTAAGATTCTAACCAAGCGAGGTGGCTTAGCGGTGAAGCATACGGAAAATGTCGAAGAGGTGATGCAAATTGCCCAAGCCAAAGAGGCTGATATCATCCTCATGGACGTTTCCCTCGCCCGCAGCGTCTATCAGGGTCAGGCGGTGGATGGCATTCGGATTACGCAAATTCTCAAATCGAACCCAGATACGGCAACTTTACCAATTATTTTGGTGACAGCTCATGCCATGGCTGGCGATCGAGAAGCGTTTCTCGCCAAAAGCGGTGCCGATGGTTATATTTCCAAACCGGTGATCGACCATCAAGAGTTTGTAGAGAGAATTCACAGCCTTTTGCCCCAAGAGTAAGGGCATCGATTCGATCTCGAAAATTCGAGATCCGATCGGGTTCTTGAGCCGAAATCTCGACTTTGAATTCACTCAGAGATCGCTTAAATGGGAAAACAGCAATTGAAGAGAGCGCACGAGGGTTAGAATCGGCGCTCTCTTCGAGGTTTTGAGGGGTTTTATTGGGGAGCGACTTGAACGTCCACCGGTAATTCATCAGATCCCTGGGCAATGGTCGATTGGATGCGGGGGGTTTGCAGAAAGATTTCCGCATCGGCAAGCAACTGGGTTCCCCACAGATTCGCTTTCAAAAAATCGAGGTCTGCATACCGCAGGTCGATTTCGATCGCCGTTTCTCCGAGTTCCCATCCTTCTTCCTGTTTTCCGAGGGTATACAGGGCAACGGCTCGTGCGAGCTGAGGTTCGGCCGAATTTTCGATCGCCGCGGCTTCCTTCCACAAGTCGATCGCCTCTTCCACGTCTCCCTGCTCGTATTTGACCAGTCCCATATTATTTGTTGCCGGCCAAAACTCTTCGTCTTCGTCCAATGCTTCCTGGTAGCGATCGATCGCCTCGGAGTACTGCCCGAGAAGATAATAGGCATTGCCCAAATCGAAGAGAGCACCGGGAATATCTGGTTCGAGTTTCAAGCCGGCTTCGAGTTCGATGGCCGCCTGCTCGTAATTCTCGTCCTGGAAGTAAGCCGAACCCAAAGCAAACAGAATCGTCGCATTTTCCGGGGTCAGTTCGCGGGCTTTTTCCAAAGCGGCAATGGCAGCCTTGGCATCTTCCATCTGCAAGTGCAAGCTACCCAAAATCGCCCAAGCATCGGCATTATCGGGCAGGAGTTGGGCAGCCAACTTGGCGCGAGGTAGGGCTTGGTCGTATTGCTGGAACTGCGCCCACTGGTTGGCTTCGAGAACCAGACTCGTCCCGATTTCTTCGAGCTGCTGCGCGTTGAGTTGCAGGGTGTGGGGTACGAGTGCCTGTCCTCGAAGGGGTTGAGGATTCCCCAACAATGCAAGGGCGCTCAGACAGGAAATGACAAAATGGTATTTTGGCACGGCACTTGGATAGAAAGGGATGATGAAAGGTGGTGGTGTTTGCTGGGTCTGGGTTGGAACTATCTATACCTTACTAGGTTTCTCGCGCTTCGCACATTTCGATCGCCAGTCTCGGTTGGGGATAGATGGCAATGGTTACGGAGATCGATCGTTCGGAGCGAGATCGCCCTATGGCATTCGCAGGACTGCTACGTGAATTGAGGATGTTTGTGAAGGCGAGCATCAGCGATAGGGGGAGCAAGACTCGAGTCCTGTGACATGAGTTTCATAACGGAACAGGCGACTGCTATAAATCGAAAGAGGGCTTTGCACTGGGCAATCCTGCACTGGGCAATATTCTTCAAAACCGTCGATCTCGCCAAGCGCCATTTAACGTATGCTAACACCTCCAAATTCCGATCTTCTTTCACTCCCCCCACTCAAAATCCGCGATCGCATTTTTACATGGGGCGATCGCACTTATTTGATGGGCATTCTTAATGTTACCCCCGATAGTTTTAGCGATGGGGGAGAGTTCGAGAGCGTGGAGGCAGCGCTTCAGCAGGCACGGCAAATGGTCGAGGCGGGGGTGGATATTATTGACGTGGGAGGGCAATCCACTCGTCCTGGAGCGGTTGAAGTTTCCCTCCAAGAAGAACTCGATCGCGTCGTTCCCCCCATTCAGAAGATTCGCTCTTCTTTCGAGTCGATCGCCATTTCCATCGATACCAGCCGCGCTGAAGTGGCGCGAGCCGCGGTTGAAGCGGGGGCAGATATCGTCAACGATGTGACGGGGGGTATGGGAGACTCGCAAATGTTACCCACAATTGCCCAGCTGGGAGTTCCGGTTATCTTAATGCACATGCGGGGTACGCCCCAAACCATGCAAACCCTGACGGATTACGAGGATGTGATGGGAGAAATCTGCCAGGTTCTCCAACGTCAGGCAGAGGCTGGCATCGCAGTGGGTATCGCGCGAGGGAATATTAT
>NZ_JBRJXU010000035.1:0-29058 GCF_057467645.1 Zarconia sp. | reverse complement strand
TGGGGTGTGGGGTGTGGGGTGTGGGGTGTTGGGAAAATTTATCTCCCTTGTCTCCCTTGTCTCCCTTGTCTCCCTTGTCTCCCTTGTCTCCCTTGTCTCCCTTGTCTCCCTTGTCCCCTTGTCTCCCTTGTCCCCGAAGCATCCGAAGGCGCCCTACGATTCCTTCGCCTTCGCCTCCAAGTTCTCCAACCGACTGCGCAGTTCCTGATTGTCTTTCTTGACCCGATCGAGTTCCTGGCGCAGTTGCGTCATCGCCTTATCCGAACCGATATTCTTCTGAATCGTACCGATGGCTTCTTCGGCAATCCGGCTCACTCGTCCGTCGGCGGTTTGTTCGGCCAGCGTTCGGGCAATTCCCATGGCTTTGGGGGTTTCCATCTGTTTGAGGGACGCTACCACCGCCACCTGCGTCAGGAAGAAGGTTTCCCCCGCTAAAGCCGACAAACGCTCTAAAATGCGATCGACATTGGCTGGGGTTTGTCCGGTGGAGATAACGCCCAACGCCCGAATCGCTGCCAAACGCAGGGCTTGAGGAACCCCCGGTTCGGTGTATTCTAAAATGAGATTCAGTGCGTCTTCAGAAGTTTTGAGCTGACTCAATCCCCCGATCGCCCCGCTACGCACCACTTCATTCCAACCGGCTTTCTTCTCCAACACCGTTTTGAGGCGATCGAGCACTTTTTCCGTTTTCGGCTTGCCGTCGGGATTTGCTCCGGCGATCGATCCGATGGCACGGGCGGCGGCTGCTTCCACGTAATAGCTGGCATCGCCGTCGGTGACGAAGGGTTTGATGGCTTTGTAGCTTGCGTGGGTTTTGATTCGCGATAGGGATTCGATGGTGGCGCGGCGCACTCGGGCTTCGGCATCTTTGAGTCCGGCAACCAACCCATCGAAAGCTCCATCGAGTTTCACCGTTGCCAAGGCTTTGGCAACTTCCACCCGCACGCCCCAGAACTTATCGTTTTTCAAGGCTTTGGAGAGGGCTTTGACTGCTTCCAAACCGCCTTTTTTAGCGATCGCCTTGGCGGCATACATCCGCGAAACCGGGTCGGGGTCGAATTTGAGTTGGGCTTTGAGTTCCGGGAGGGGATAGCTCAACTTCACGGTTTTGAGGAAATGGTTCCCAGCATCGAAACTGACGAAGTTCGGTTTTTCGGTGAGGGGGAAGTAGAAACTCTGTTCTTTTTGATAAACCCGGACGGTGAAAGGTTTGAGCGTCGGTTCTTCCCCATCGCAAATATACCCAAAGGCGATCGGAATTTTCAGGTCGAACAAATCGCTATCGTTGGGGGTATTCCCCTCTTTGGCTTGGGTTTGAGTCACCGTCACCTTGGCCAAATTACTATCCCCATCCCAGGAGTAGGCGACTTTGAAATCTGGATGTCCGCCGCGATAAACATATTGATCGAACAGAAACGCCAAATTGCGTCCCGTTGCTTTTTCGATCGCTCGCAGTAAATCCACCGTCTCCACGGTACTGTGGGCGTTATCTTGTACGAAGGTGGCGATCGCTGCAAAAAACAACTCGTCCCCCAATTCGGCGCGAATCATGTGATAGACGCACGACCCCTTCTCATATAGGTGGCGATCGTAGAGTTCGATCGGTTCGCGGTAAACGTGGGTAACAATGGGACGCCGGTAGCGGCTGCTGTCTTCGCTCAGGTAGCTGCGGGCTTCTTGGAGGCGATAGTAGGCTGCATCGTCTGCCCCGTATTCGCGATCGACCCACAACACCTCAGAATAAGAGGCCATCCCCTCTTTTATCCAAGCGTGAGACCAATGCTTGATGACCACCAAATCCCCAAACCACTGGTGTGCCAGTTCGTGAGCCACCAAGGTTTCCGTACGCCGATTGTCCACCATCGCCCGTTCGTCGAGCAAGCAGCGATCGGTCAGCAGCGTCGTCGAGGTATTCTCCATTCCCCCAAAAATAAAGTCCGCTACGCAAGCCTGGGCGTATTTGGGGAAGGGGTAGGGATAGCCAAATTTTTCCGAGAAAAACTCGATCATCTGGGGGGTTTTGCCCATACTGCGACGGGCATCGTCTTCTCGTCCCTTCTCGACGTAGTAGTTAACAGCTTTGTCGTTCCAGCGATCTTCAATTTCGGCAAAATCCCCCACCGCCAGAGTCATTAAATAGGTGGGGTGGACTTCCTTTTGATGCCAGTGGTAGATTTTCTCTTTGCTATCGCCGACTTCTTCAACGCTGATGAGTTCCCCGTTGGAGAGGGCAAAAAACTTTTTGGGAACCCGCACCCGAATTTCCGAGGTGGCAAGCTGGCCGGGATAGTCGAAGCAAGGGAACCAGAACCGGGAATCTTCATCTTCCCCCTGCGTCCACACTTGCACCGGTTTGTTCGAGTTATGCTCGTCGGGTCCGATGAAGTACAATCCCCGTTGCGGCCGATCGACTTTGTAGGCAATCTCCAAGGAGATGGGAACTCGGGCGGTGGTGGGTTCGGTTAATTTGACGTGCAGTTGTTCGCCGTCGCTATCGAAGCCTTGGGCGACACCGGCAACGGTGACTGACTCGACTTCCAAATTGACTGCATCCAACACCAGGCGATCGATCCCGTTGCGGACGGGGTTGAGGCGAATGACGCACCGTCCCCAAAAGCGAGACTTGGGAATATCTAGGGTCAGATCGAGAAAAATATGCTCGACTTGTCCGGGGCGATCGGGCGTATAATGCGGTCGCGCCCCCGGCAGTTCGAAAGAACGAGAACGGCTGCCTTCGTCATCAGAATAAGCGTAAGAGAAATAAGCGTCAGACATCGCGTGCAAATTAACGTGTGAGATCGGTAAATTGGGGGTTCGCAGATCGAACAACGGTAGGATGGCGCAAGTTTATAGCCGAGTTAACCCCCTTATTCTCTTCAGGTTAACCCGTTTGGGTGGGGTTAGACGAACTTCCCGATCCTCCTGGGGACGGCGATCGGTTTAGCTAGAATGGACGTGCGAGACGAGGGTCGATCGAACTGGGATTCCCGATGCGGGCGATCGCTCGTCTGCCAAAATTGAGGAAAGCTGAATGTCTGAGAGTACTAAAAAATCGGGTTTGGGTTGTTTGCCCTTTGCGGGTATCGCCGCCCTGTTGGCTGGTGGGGCCGCTGCGGGTTATTTTTTCTTTTTGCGGGGCGCACCCACCGGAGATGCTGGGGCAATGGCGAGTGCCGAAATCGTTCCCGAATCGGCGCTGATGGCCGCTCATATCTCCACAGATTCTGCCTCTTGGTCCCAGCTTAGACAATTTGGCACCCCAGAAGCCCAGGATGTCGTCAAAAAAGGCATTGAAAGTTTCCAGCAAGAGCTGCAAGCAGATACCAATCTCAATTTCGAGACGGATCTCAAACCTTGGATCGGCGATATTATGCTAGCCGTTGTCCCCCCAGCCGAATCCGCTAAGGGCGAACCGGAACCTCTCATCGTCGTTGGGATTAAAGATAAAGTCAAAGCCCTGGCTTTTGCTCAGAAAATGAAGGAGGAAGGCGGGGAAAATGTCAGCGAAATCGACTATCAGGGGGTGACGATTTCGGAAATTACCCAGCCGGATGAAACGATTTACACCGCTGTTTTAGATGATTTCATCACCATCGCCTTCGAGCTGGCAACGCTGCAACAAGCCATTGATACCGCCAAAGGTCAGCCTTCCTTTGCCAGCCAACAGTCAGCGGCAAAGATTTTGCGCAACGGTGCCGAATTAGAGAATACTCTCGCTCAGCTTTACATTGCCGATTATGGGGCCTTTATATCCCAGGTGGCGCAGCAGTCTCCCGAACAGACGGAACTCCCGTCTCAAACCCTCGAACAGTTGGAACAGGTGGATGCAATCGTCATGGGTGTGGGCACCGACGATCGAGGATTGCGGATGAAAACCCTCGTCGAACTCGATCCGGATTATCCCCAACCGGAGTTTGCTGCTGCTTCGGGAAAACCGATCTCTCAGTTTCCTGCCGATACGATCGCCCTGGCTAGCGGTCAAGGGGTCGGTCGTATTTGGTCGCAGTTGGTGGCGCAATCGGAAACCGATCCTCAAACCAAAGAAACTGTCGATCTCGTGCGCCAATCTTTCGGTCAAATCAAGCTGGATGCCGATCGCGTGTTTGGTTGGATGGATGGCGAATTCGCCCTGGGTTTGGTTCCCTCTAGAGAAGGGATTTTAGCCAGTGTCGGTTTTGGGGGGGCGCTGGTGGTGAATACGGGCGATCGAGCCGCCGCGGAAGAAACCCTGGAAACAGTGGGTAAGGTTCTCCAAGATGCCATTCCCGTACCGGTGAATATCGCTCAAAAAGATGTCAAAGGCACGCAAATGACCCAATGGTCTGTGCCCCAAGTCTCCCCAGGACCGTTGCTGGGTTACGGCTGGCTGGATGAGAATTCCTTAATCGTTGCGCTTGGCGGCCCGATCGCCGATGCCATGCTGCCAACTCCCGCAACCCCCCTCAATACCAGCGAAGGTTTCACTACCTCCACCGAGAAGCTAGCGCAAAGTAACGTCGGCTACTTCTACACGAATTTCGAGCAGGCGATGACTCTGGTCAACTCCCTACCCACTGAAGCCACGGGGATAACCCCCGAAGCCAAAGCCATTCTCGGTTCCATTCGCAGCTTGGGCGTAACGGCAACGGTTGAAGATCAATCCACCAGTACCTTGGAAATGGCAATGCCTCTGGTTCTGAATCAGTAGAGATTTTGTGGGGAATGGGGAATGGGGTGTGGGGTGTAGGGTGTGGGGTGTAGGGAAAATTTATCTCCCTTGTCCCCTTGTCTCCCTTGTCCCCTTGTCTCCCTTGTCCCCTTGTCCCCTTGTCCCCATGCCGAATTCTCTAATTCTCAAGGGGGTGATGTTGCAATGACACCACCTGTAAGTGAAGTTCTCGATGAAGGGTCATTTTTTGCCAGTGAGGCTGGTGACATAAGGATGGGGGAATAGATTTTTCGACGATCTCGATCGCGTACCTCATTTCTCGCAGGGCACGTGCACTATAAGTAGACCAACACCTCGGACAAATATAGCTCGTATCTCGTCGGGGTTGGCAACAAAAACAAGGTTGCATGGTTCTTGAGAGTCCAGTTTTAGACAATATGTCCGTCTAGTGTCTAATTCATTCGCGTGACTGTCAGCGATTTAAGACAGACGAGAAGATGAATTCGATCGGACGGTGAGGTCTGTTCGGATCGTGGGTAGAATAGGATTTGCGTGAAGGGTTGATATCGATCGAATCTAGCCATTTATGCGATCGCGATCGCATCCTCCGCAGAGCGAGCGCAGACCGGATTTCTCTAGCTTTCTTCGTTCGACTCTCGAACGCCAACGGATGGGCGTATCTTTATGACTTAACCCACCCTTGTATCGGATAAAGTGTCGGACAGATGAGTTTCTCGATAGCCGCTTGGGTCTTTTCATTTTAACGACTCGAGGTCTGAGCGATCGGTCTCGGTTGAGATGAGATCGTTATTGGCTCGAGTACAATTGCCAGCACGATCGGTTGGAGCTTGCATGAGTTTATCATCCCACGGGCGTATGCCAGATAGATGCGATCGCTTTGGCAAACAAGTATTCAAGAGACATCTGGTCAAACTCAAAAATCCGATCGATTTCTATGCCACTAAAACGATCGCGGTGTTTAACATGAATCCGGGTTCAGCAGAGTAGTGGTAATGCCCAGTAGGACTTAAATTCCACGATTGGAGGGGGAAATCAGAAAACAGCTCCGAACCTGTGTGCGTCGTGCGATATCCTAACCCACACAACGCTATAATAAATTCCTCTTCGATCGAGATATTCGAAGACAACAATCCCAATTGACAAGGAGATTTGAGCGATGACGTTACATTTCAAAGTGCCCACGATCGCTTGTGAAGGCTGTGCGGACTCGATTACCAAAGCCATCGAAACCGCTGACGGAAATGCAAAAGTATCCGTTGATGTTGGCAGTAAAACGGTCGATGTCGAAACTCAAATGTCCGCCGCTTCGGTCAAGCAGGTCATTCAATCGATCGACCATACTGTTGAAGAATAGCCTAGGGCAATCCCTCGCCTGAGTGCGGTCATCGGACGATGAATACAGGTTAAGACTATCGATTTATCGATCGTGCGATGACTCCTCCTCATCGATAGATTGAATCGGTTCCGTCTAATAGACATCTCCGAAAATCAAAAATCCAATCAATATCTATGCCGAAGTCATGAATTTCTTATCCCTTTCCCCCTGAAACCTTACCCATTAACCCTTTTGGAGGAGAGGTCTAATAGGCGATCGATGAGTTCTCGCACCCCGGCACCCCGTTTGCCGGACATCACCCAATCTGCTTGTCGCTTCAATTCGGGTATGGCATTGCCAACGGCCACACCCAACCCGCTTCCGGCGAGTAATGCCAGATCGTTTTGTGCATCCCCTACACCCACTACTTGTGCCGGCGATAGGTTTAATTCATCCAGGGCTTCTTTCAAACCACTCGCTTTGGTCACCCCCTTGGGCAATACCATCACGGCATTTTTATTCAGGGTGACTTGAAAGGGTAACTTCATTTGCTCGATCGCTGCTTGCACGGTTTGTCCGTGAGGTTCCCAGGTGGCAACGATCGCCCGTCCCATTTGCAAGGGAGTCACACCTTGCTCTTGAAGGGTTTCAATGAATGCGAGTGGAGGGGGTTGGCACAGCAGCCGAGTTTCCTGGGTGTCAGGATTGTAGAGAACGGCTCCATTTTCGGCGATCGCTCGATCGAATTTTGTGACTTGTGGGAAAACTTCGAGCAGTTCGTTGAACTCGCGTCCGGTCACCAAAATCAGTTTTTTCCCCGACTCCTGGAAACGGGTCAGGGCGTTTAAGGTGTCCTCATCGACTCGTCCATCTTTGGCAAGGGTTCCGTCGTAATCAGTCGCTAAGGCTAAATAGTTCATGAATTCGATCGAATTGTTTCCCCCAATTTATAGCAGTCGCCAGCTCGATTAGGATACAAGTGGCTGTGGGCGGGGCCGGCTTCAGGAGCCGGGGAGGCAAGGGGGAAGATTACAGGTTAATTAACGTCAGTTTTGATGCGGCCATCTCGTCGGGATGCAGACGACCGGTGACATTCGGGCGGCCGTCTTGCCTCTTGAAAGCGAAGGGACAACACTGGCGACATCTGGTTGCTGGGGAGCAAAGTACTCCATCCCCATTCCCCATTCCCCATTCCCCGTCCTCACCGGAAACAGTCTTATCCAAAACTAACGTGTATTACAGTCAATTATCGAGATTCAAGATTACACGATCGTCCCTGACAAAATTGCCCGATCTCGTCCCGCATCTTTGGCTTGATAGAGGGCGATATCGGCTTTACTCACTAACATCGTCGGTGCCAACTCCGTATTGGGAATACAAGTGGCCACCCCCAGACTGAGGCTAACGTAAGGACTTACGGTCGAACCGACGTGAGGAACGCGCAGGTTGGAAATTGCCTTGCAAATGCCTTGAGCAATGTGAAATGCAGTTTCGCCATGGGTGTTGGGTAGAATAACAGCAACTTCTTCGCCACCATATCGAGCGACTAAATCGGTCGCTCGCTTCACGCCCCCATCAATGGCTTGTGCGACTTTTTTGAGACATTCATCCCCAGCTTGATGTCCGTAGATGTCGTTGTAGCGTTTGAAACAGTCAACGTCTGCAAGAATCAACGAAAGAGGTTGACTGGTGCGTGAAAGTCGCCGCCATTCCCCATTGAGATATTCGTCAAACCGCCGTCGATTCGCTAATCCGGTGAGTCCATCTGAATTCACCAAGCATTTTAATTCGTGGTTTGCCAACGCAAGTTCCCGGCATAGTCTGCCGATTTCTCGATAGCTCGCCCGTAACTCCACTTCCATATCATCCGCGTGTTCGATAATGGTATCGAGCAAAATTTCTAGGTCGCTTTTATCGATTTGAAGTTGTTCGACTTCTTGACGTAGTTTTGCAACTTCTAACAGAAGAGTATCTGGCGATCGTTCTAATTCCACGTTTGTTGGTCGGTTGGCAAGGGATTGGGAACTTATCACAGATTTTACTGACAGTGTATCTTCAGACATCGTACCGATCGAATACAGCACGTTCCGGACAATTTATCTCGAAATCGCAAGTCTTCAGCACTCATTAACAGAGTTCGGCTGAGTCCTGCACGGTTTGATGTAGATACACTGAACTCAAAGACAATTTCCCATTCAGGCAACCGAGCGCCTTCCGTACTTCTTCTTGTCTTTTCAAACTGGATTTACCGAATACCTGTATTTTTACGGACACCAGAAGCGGGCAATACCTAGTAGTTAGATTCGGTAAATATTGTCTTTGGCTCTAATAATTTGGGAACGCTTTGCCATCTTGTTTATTATTCTATATCGATCGAGAAATATGTCAATTGTCTATTGTTAGAAAAGACAGATTTTCTCGCAATCCGAGCAACAGATTTCCCACGTTCTGTTCCCGATATCATCCACCGGTCTGATGCCAAACCTGGCGAACCCGACCGACCGTCAATCGCTCCAGCCAAGGAGTATTCGTCGATTTCGATTTGAGAGTTTGCGCGTTGACCTTCCAGGAATCATCCCCAGAAAATAACACCAATTCCGCGGGTCGATCGAGGGTTACTTGCGCGGGTATTTGTCCCAAACATAACGCCGGTCCGGTACTGAGTGCCCGCCACAACTCCAAAGCCGACAAATCTCCACTAACCACCAATTCCTGCCATAATAGCGGCAGGGCTAATTCCCAACCGATCGCTCCCGGTGGTGCTTTCGCAAAAGCGACTGTTTTCTCTTCGTAAGTATAGGGGGTATGGTCGATGGCGATCGCATCGAGAACTCCCGATTTCACCCCCTCTAATAATGCCAGTCGATCGTCTTCATTTCCTAAAGGGGGATCGAGACGCAAACTCGGATCGTAACTGCCGATTGCCGTACTATCGAGGAGGAGATGCATCCAAGTGGTGCTCGCAGTGATGGGTAGACCTCTGGCTTTGGCAGTGCGAATCAACTCCACCCCCCGCGCCGTCGACACGCGCATAATATGGACGGGAGTCTCCGTCTCGACAATGCATTCGAGTAATGCAGCCAATGCCGAAGTTTCCGCACTTGCCGGACTACCGGGCAATCCCAGCCGCATGGAGAGTACCCCTTCTCGCATCACTCCATTACCCATCAAGTGACGATCGCACGGCCACAGGGCAATGGGTTTTGCCAGAGGTTGGGCGTATTCTAGGAGGCGACGCACCAGCATTAAATTGTCTAGGGGAAGACCATCGGTAAAGCCTACCACCCCAGCCTCTGCCAACTCCACCAACTCCGCCATTTCACCTCCTGCTGCCTGACGGGTGAGCGCTCCCCAAAAATGTAGGGTGGGATGGGGAGTTGAGGGGATGGACTGTCGCAGGCCAGACAACACGGAGGCGTTATCGAGGCGGGGGTGCGTGGTGGGTAGCAGAGCCAGACGGGTAAAACCGCCAGCAGTAGCCGCTTGCACCATAGAGTCGAGGGTTTCCCGTTCCTCAAATCCCGGTTCGCTATGGCAACTATAGAGATCGACAAGTCCCGGTCCCAGGATACATCCGAGACTCTCTCGCCGTTGCGTTTGGGGGGGCAACTCGGCGATACTCGGTTCGATCGCCCGAATCGTACCATCGATCAGTAGTACGTCAGCAATTCGATCGACCCCGGAGACTGGATCGACCACTCGGACTTGTTGAAGTAACTCATTCATAAATCTATCGAATGACGAACGCGCAACTCACTCTAACAAGTCTGATTTGGGCGTTTGCCATTCATTCTTATATTTTTACAATGCCCCCTTTTTGAGTGACCCCTTTTAGAGTGCCCCCGCGGCCGTTCGATCGAAAACGCCATCGGATAAGTGAGCGGTAATATTCATCGCCTCGAGTACCGGCGCGCCGTCCGGTCCGTAGGGATAATCGATGACGCTTACTGCCCCATTTCCCTGTTTGAAATTCCAGAAATACTCGGGTCCCAAACCGAATAAATGACATAGAATCGCTTTGTTGACCGCATCGTGGGCGACGACGATACCCGTCAGAGGTCGATCGCTACTCCCATGGGCGCGGACGATCGCATCCCAGGCTTTACCCGATCGCTCCCACACTTGCTGTAAGTTTTCCCCTTCAGGCATTTGCACTGTTTCCGGGGCGACTTTCCACTGTTCGAGTAAATCCTCGTAGTCGGCGCGAATTTCCGATTCGAGCTTCCCTTCCCACAAACCGTGACTGATTTCTACTAACTCGCTATCGACTTCTAACTCAATCCCCGGATGACTCTCCAAGATGAGTTCGGCGGTTTCCTTCGGACGCAGCATCGACGAACTCACGGCAAAATCAAGCTCGACGGATGCGAGCAAGCGGGCGGCTTTGCGACCCTGTTCGCGACCGTTCTCATTGAGGGGAACATCAATTTGTCCTTGGAAGCGCGACTGACGGTTCCATTCCGTTTCCCCATGACGCACCAGCAACAAGCGCGGACCTCGATGGGGAGGTCGGGGTTTCGGGAACGGGTTGCCCAAATGAGAGAGTTGGTTCATGGATTCGAGCTGCACCGAATCCTCCAAACCGCCGCTGAAGTTTAAGATATTGATGCAACAATTCGATTGTTGAACGCTGTGGTAGCGATCGGCTCCGATACCCAAGGCGGTACTGAGCAGACAGCGGTTAATACCGTTGTGGGCAACCACCATCACCGTACCCCCGCGATGGCGCGCGAGGAGTTCTTCCCAGAATTCAATGGCTTGTTCGCGTAATGCCAGAACCGGAAAATGTTCGCTCGTTTCACCCTCTTGGGTAACGGTCATTTTAAATTCGTGGGGGCGTTCTTTCCAGATGCGATACTCCGCCTCGAATTGTTCGGTGACTTCACTTTTCGTCATTTTCTCCCACAACGGCAGATCGATTTCGAGCAACAGCGGGGAAGTTTGAGGTGTCGGAGTTTCTGGGTTCAAGCCCGAATGGACGATATCGGCGGTTGCGCGCGCCCGTTGGAGGGGACTGCAATAAATGGCATCGAAGGAAATCTCTTGCAATGCCGCGCCCACTTTCTGGGCCATTCCTCGACCCTCATCGGTTAATACTGACTCATCCGTGCGACCTTGGATCTTTTGCTGGGCGTTGTAGGTGCTTTGTCCGTGTCGTACGACGATGACGCGAGTAGTCATTGGTATTTTGGATTGTGGATAGTGAATGGATCGGGCGAGGAATGCCAGGAAGATTTTATCCTATGTTGCGATCGTGCGTACGATTTGGGGAGGATAGTTTTTAGGGCAATCGCGCATGATTGACGAAGCGGTGAAGCGGATACCGGATTGGGCGAGAAGCCAATATTGCGAGATGCCTTGGCGAGATAATGCCGGAATGCAAAACAAATTGATTCGCGATTGTTTCAATATGGATGTCAAAATTATTTGGCAAGTGGTTCTCAAAGAAATTCCACATTTGAAAATGACGATCGCTCGTGTTTTCGAAGATTTGAGAAATTTCCAGCCATCTTTTTGGAAGGTATGCATCTAACTCCCACACGCATCGTCGAACTTGACCACCGTGCTTTTTATATTTCTCGTGCTTGTAATCGCTTCGTCTTCGTCGTCGCGTCTGGGGATGGCAAAATTTCGGCAATCGATCGCGAATTTAACGTTCAGGCGGTTGGCGAGAACTGGGGAAAAATGCGATCGATATCGGTGAACAGTGATGGCACTCGACTGGCAGTCTGCCACGAGAACAAGTTGACGATCGCAAATTTAAACGGATCGGTTATCTTTGCCGATAACGCACCTCCCTTAGAACTCGATCGAACTTGGGTTTGGAATTGGCCACAAGAGGGATTCGAGGATTGTTTTTTCGCGCCAGAAAACGATAATTTATGGTGCGTTTCACATATCTCAGGGGAAAAAGTTGAAATACAGGTTCGCGAACCGAAAAACTGGTCGATTATCTATAAAATTGTCATTAACGATCCCTTAGGTGGCAGCGAATGGTCGTTTCATTTTGTCCCCAGTCGTGGGAATGCAGTAGCTAGATCTCAACCGCTGAAAGCTATATACAGTAAGCATTTTTAATTTTGCATTTTGCGAAAAGTGAGCGGTGTCGGTTTCCGTCCCGTTCAACTTTTCAAGACGCATTTTGCATTCTGCGTAGCAGCACTAGTAAACCTCACACTCCACACCCCACACCCCATACCCTACAAATGACTCGATCCATCCGGCATCGTCGCCCCCTTTAAAATCGCCCCTTTGAGATCGGCTTGATAGAGATTGGCTTGATATAAGTTAGCACCGGAGAGGTCAGCTTTCCAGAGGGTGGTTTCCGTCAGATTCGCCATACTCAGGTTTGCCCCCACCAGTCGAGCATGGGCGAGATTGGCAATGCGCAAACTGGCTTCTCTCAAATCGGCTTGGGTAAGATTGGCCCCGCTCAAATCCGCGCGGTAAAAGTTCGCCCCGATGAGGTTGGCCCCAATTAAACTGATTCTGGATAAATATGCCGCCATGAAGTTAGCCATGCAGAAATTCGCCAAACTCAAATTGGCTCGATAGAGGTTGGCATGGGTGAGGTTGGCACCGACAAACCGGGCCAGAGAACCGACGGCAAAACTCAAGTTGGCTTCGCGTAAATTCGCCTCTCCCAACGTTGCCATCGTTAAATCGGCTTCCCTCATATCCGCCCGCACGAGCTGTACGTTGGATAAATCGGCTTTTTTTAAATTCGCCGTGTAGAGGATGGCATCGGTGAGGTCTGCACGATTGAGCTGGGCTTGTTCGAGAATCGCCAAAGAGAGGTCGGCATTATTCAAATTCGCTTCAGTAAAATCCGCTCGGCTCAGGTCGGCCTCTTTCAAGCTGGCGTTTCTCAAACTGGCGGTGTAGAGAATGGCATCGGAGAGATCGGCAAAATTCAGATGCGCGCGCTCGAGATTGGCCAGGCACAAATCCGCTTTGGTGAGAATGGCTCGATCGAGATCGCTCGAATTTAAGTTAACTTCCCGCAGATAATGTTGGATCAGATGAATGTCTTGGAGATTGGGGAGATGCGTCGGGTTTCTCTGTCGCCATTGATTCCAAATATTGACCCCTTCTTTCAGGATCGCCAGGTGTTGCGGTGATGCCATTGAGGCTGATTCGGATCTGCAAGTTGCTGAAATGTCGATCTTCTAGGCGGCTGTTTTTGCGAAGGTTCGGGGGTATGGAACCTGTTGATTGTATCACGATCGCGATCGACGACCGGCTCTTGCCCAGGTGTGGAGCGAGAAGGAGTCCAGGACTCGAGAAGTACCACTCCACAACTCACCCCGATGGGATTAATATAAGTTTATAAAAATATATAAACCCACCTTAAGATATTGTGACCGCTCAACCAGTATTATCAACCAGCGCGATCGAAATACAGTCTTGGCAGTGGCAAGGTCATCAGATTCAATATACCGTTACGGGCACCGGTCAACCTTTAGTCCTCATCCACGGGTTCGGTGCTTCTATCGGTCACTGGCGTAAAAATATTCCCGTACTCGCCCAAGCTGGTTACCAAGTCTTTGCCCTAGATTTACTCGGTTTTGGGGGATCGGATAAAGCGCCGGTTTCCTATACCTTGGAACTGTGGCAGGAACTCTTGCATGACTTCTGGCTAACCCATATCGCGCAACCCACGGTGTGGATTGGCAACTCCATTGGGGCATTGCTGGCTTTGATGATGGCAGCCAATCATCGGGAAACAACCGCGGGTGCCGTGCTGCTCAACTGCGCCGGCGGACTCAACCATCGACCGGAAGAACTCACCTTTCCCCTACGATGGGTGATGGGAGCGTTTACCAAACTGATTGCCTCCAAATCCATCGGTCCCTTTTTGTTCGAGCGCATCCGCGCCAAACATCGCATTCGGCGTACCCTTTACCAAGTCTACTGCAATCGTCAAGCCGTGACGGACGAACTGGTGGAACTCTTGTATCGACCTTCTTGCGATGACGGCGCGCAACAGGTTTTTGCCTCAATTCTCACGGCACCGGCTGGTCCAACTCCGGCTCGGTTACTACCGGAGGTTCGCTGTCCTCTACTGGTTCTTTGGGGAGACAACGATCCGTGGACTCCGGTTAAAGGGGGGCAAATTTTCCAACAAACTCACCCGTCTGAGTCGATTGAGTTTATCTCGATTCCCAATGCCGGTCATTGCCCTCACGACGAACATCCCGAAATCGTTAATTCTCACATCCTACAGTGGTTGGGGGAACAATCGTTCGTATTGAATTAAGGAAAATCGGGATGCTCGGATGCTCGCCACTGAGCATCCCGATTTTCCACAAACCTCCCCCTCGGCCTCCAGTGGGGTTTGACCCCGTAACCCGTTACACTGATGTATGGGATAAAATCTAATTCTTCTGTTTTAGATGGTCTTAACTCTAAAAAAGGTGGTGTTGTCCGTCTCTATCTCATGAAAACCGATCGAAAAGCAAACTGCTCTCGAGTAACTCGAACTCTTTCAAAAGATGACTCCCAGGTTTAGAACCTGGGAGCTTGGGTTTGCGCTGTAAGCGCGTTTCGGGTTTGACTGAAAACTCAATGCGATTGCTAGAATCTGTCAGTACAAAAGCCTTAAGAACTCGATTCTTTAGCTCTTCTTTGCACTAACATGAGCAATAGGTGAATCATGAGTAGGTAACCCGTGGCTAGGATGGGGATGATTAGAGGCATATCATGGAAACTCATAGGACGGCAAGAGAAGGAGAGCGGCGGACGATCGCAAGACCCATTAGAAGAGTGTCAGCACCCAAACCCAAAATAGGGTCAGTTGAATGCCGCATCAATAAGTTCAGTAGGGGAAGTAACGATCCCTTACTTACGGTTAGTTCTTGTAGAGATTCCCAATTTTTGCTGAACGCCAATCCCACGACAGTTTGACCTTTCGTTTGGGTATTGACCACCTCACCAGCGAATCGGCAAAATCACATATGTTTTTCCTTGGGACCTCGAGTTGGCTCCTGAAACTAGAGCCGTCCTCACTACCAGATCTTTATGTCAAGGAAAATTAACAGGTGCTCTCGGGAAGCTCCCCACAATTTCATTCGCGTTGAATGTATGGAATGATTACAATCCTTACAACCTAGTCTAGCACAAGAGTCTGGAGTCTTTGAGGCTCTAATGGATAAGACTTCACAATTCTTTATATTATCTCAAGGTTTCGGGTGAAACCATCGGAAAAATCCTTGAGATCGATCGGGATTTTCACGGAGGAGTCCGATCGATCTTGAGTCTTGCATGTTGGAGGGTCAATCGCTTAGATGCTTGAAGGAAAAGGGTTAGAGGCGATCGAATTTCACCGTATTACTCCCACGGATGGATCCGATAACTTCCCTACTCGGAGCGGTTCGCTTAGAATAGATACAAGATATGTAAAATTTCGTAACTTTACGCCCGAGTCGGCTGACCCATGACCTTAGCTACCTCTCTTTTTGCGCCGATTGAAGAAGACCTACAAGTTTTAACCCAAAACTTGAAGCAACTCGTCGGCGCGCGTCATCCCATCCTGTTCGCGGCAGCCGAACATCTGTTCGAGGCAGGGGGAAAACGAGTGAGACCGGCCATTGTGCTGCTTGTCTCCCGTGCGACGATGCCCGATCGGGAAATCACCCCGCGCCACCGCCGCCTTGCAGAAATCACAGAAATGATTCATACCGCTAGTCTAGTACACGACGATGTCGTGGATGAATCTCAAGTGCGGCGAGGTCTACCAACAGTTCACAGCAGCTTCGGAAACCGAATCGCGGTGTTAGCCGGAGACTTTTTATTCGCGCAATCCTCATGGTACCTGGCGAACCTCGACAGTTTGGCGGTTGTCAAGTTGCTCTCTGAAGTCATTAAGGACTTTGCCGAAGGTGAAATCCGTCAAGGCCTGAGTCAGTTCGATACGGATCTATCCTTAGAAGCTTACTTAGAAAAAAGTTACTACAAAACGGCTTCTCTGATTGCCAATAGTAGCAAAGCCGCAGGAATTTTGAGCGGAGTCAGTGACGAACTCGCGGAAGATTTGTACGCTTACGGTCGTCATTTAGGGCTAGCATTCCAGATCGTTGATGACATTTTCGACTATACCAGCTCGACAGAAACCCTGGGAAAACCGGCGTTTGCCGATCTGGGCAGCGGAAATTTAACGGCTCCGGTTCTCTACGCTTTAGAAGAGCAACCCGCTTTAGAAACCTTGATTTCGCGAGAACTGACCGAAGTGGGAGACTTGGAAAAAGCGATCGCTCTGATCGAAGATAGTCGAGGTATCGAGCGATCGCGCGAACTAGCCGCCTATCACGCCAAACTCGCTGCGAGCAAGCTCAACGGACTCCCGAACTGTCCGCACCGAGAAGCGTTAACCCGGCTCGCGGATTACGTCCTCAATCGCCTTTACTAAATCCCTCGCCAAACCCAGGGGGATACAAGTACAGCGTCCGTTCTTGCGTTCGGAGTCGCTTGTCTGTTTCGATGCTGCTCCAACAGAGGTTCCCCAGTCGATGGAATTCTATTGAGACTCGATCGGGGTGTGAAAAATCCCGTATCCGGGCAGTTGCTAGCGGCTCTTATCTCCATGGACGTCCCAAACCCACCCCCGGAACATCCCAATGGGATTCCATACCCAAATTGACCCGCACTCAACTTCCACATCCATGGCTATGTCGAAGGTTTAAGCCATATTGGGTGGAACGTTCGCCCCAGGTGCGCTCAATTTTTGCTGAAGCTGGATTTGAATCAAGCGTTGTAAATCCGATCGCTTGACTTCTGTCCCGCGCTCTGGGTTGCCGGGAGCCTCAAAAAAAATGGTGCTATCTACATTTTCGAGCGCTACCATTTGAAACAAAATATGAGTAACCGGCAGCCCAACCGCGACTAGGTTAGGATTTAAAGAGGCACGAACGCTTGCCTTCGCATCTTCCATCGTTGAGAAAGCGTAGATCGCCTTCTTCTCTCGATCGGGTTGGGCGCGATTACTTAAGGTCGTCAGCATCCAGTTTCGATCGAGAGTTTGCAAGATATAGTATTTGGCGTGAACGAGTTGACCGGCCATTGCTTTAAGTACGGGAGCGATCGTCTGAATAATTTGAGGCGTCGTGCCGTCTTGGGGGGCATTTTCAATAAGTACTCGAATTTGTGCATCTACATTCATTTTCAGCGTACTGGAGCAATTGGGATTAATTCGAGTGTAGCGGTTTAGGGAAACTTACAGCAGGGTAGCCAAGAAATGCTCCGCCAGAAAAACCGATCTGGGGATGATGGGTTTTCTTCAAAGCAGAGCTGTCGAGATCGAGGAATCGAACTCAATCCGGTTTTCATTGGGTTCGAGGGATCCAGGGTACATCGAGGTTATACCAACAGACATTACAACCCATTCAGGAACTTGAGTGCCACCATCTCCCTCGGCAGTCGAGTCCAAAGCGCATGAGCGCGAGCATCTACACAGAACCAAAGACGTCCGTAATCGCTCATCCCCACATTCCCATCAAAACTACTGAGGCTGATTTGATTGAAGTTATGCTAGGGTCTATGTTGACAGCAAGCCAGCATGAGGCAATTCGCCAAAGCGAAGCCGCCACATTTCAACTGGTGTTTAACGAACTCAGACATTCCACCAGTGCTTCCGAGCAAAATTGTCGGGATGTCGCCACGCGGCTATCAGCAGAAGTAGCTCGCACTTGCACTCAAAGCGAGCGCATTCGCTCGTCGGGTAAATTAGAAGCATGGGCAACTGAACTCGCCAGACATCGTTTGAAACAATGTTTGGAGTATTATCGACTCGGTTCCCTCAACGGACGGGTGGAACTGCACGGTACTCTCAGCGCGATCGTCTATCGTTATATCGCTCCCTCTCACGTGCAATCGAGCTACCAAGCGCGAGTGCATTTAATTGAGGACTTCTTGCAAACGTTTTATGCAGAAGCGCTCAATGCCCTGCGACGGGAGGCGGAACTCCCAGCCACCTATTCCCCGAAAACCCTTTTGGAAGTGTCGGAATATATGTCGTTTACCGAGCGTTACGGCAAGCGTCGCATTTCCCTGCCTGGAGGTCGCAGCCAACAGCTGATTATCTTACGCGCGCAAACTTTTTCCAAGCAGCAGCCTCCGGAAACCACGATCGATATGGATCGAGCCGCAGAAGGAACGATGTTAGATAGCGATACCCATCGCGATGATGCGTCCGCCGGACAAGTCCGGGAACAAATCGTCTCTCAAGAACCCGATCCCGGTGCGGGTTTGCTGCGCCAAACCGTTATTCGGGAGCTAATTGCCTATTTGGACGAACAGGAACAAAGCCAGTGCGCGGATTATTTCGTTCTTCGCCTGCAAGATTTACCCACCCACGAAATAGAAGCCATTCTCGGCATTACTCCCCGCCAGCGAGACTATTTACAACAGCGGTTTCGCTACCACCTGACTCGATTTGCCCTGTCCCATCATTGGGAACTGGTACACGAATGGTTGGAAGTCGATCTCGATCGAAATTTAGGACTCACACCGAGCCAATGGGAGGAATTACACGAATATCTCAACGAGGAGCAAGTGGAATTACTGACGCTCAAACGCAAAAAACTTCCTGACTCCGAAATCTCACGGAGACTGGGATGCACCCCATCCCAACTCAAAAAACGGTGGTTTAAACTACTCAAATATGTTTGGGAAATGCGTAACCAACCCTAACGATTGCGATGAACTGTCCGGAGAAGGTGTATCTACGAATGAATAATGACATGAATAGAGACGACGAAAGCCGTTTCTTGGCTTGGCTGAACCGAGAGTCTGCGGAAGAAGAATGGGAATTTCCCTCAACCACAAGAGAGAACGAGTGCGATCGGCACGAACCCCATTTTTCCGATTCCGATCCGGAGGAGATAGCAAACCTTGGGAAAGAAGAGTTATACCCCTTTAACTCAAAGCAATCTTCTCTGGATGCCGACTTCAACGAACAAGAAGAGTTACTGACGCATCCAGACAGTCAATCCAGTCATTTAGGAGAAATACCAACCGTGCAACACCGTTTTGAAGCGTTAATTAAGCGCCGACTCCAAACAGAAATTCAAAAAACCCCACCTTTATTTCCATGGGAAACCGAAGTGCGCGAGTACAGCACTGATACATTCGACGAACTCGCAACCGTTGGAGTTCCCAGTCGGCTGTGGAGCACTCAACTCAAAAATCTGAGACTCCCCGTGGCTCTGCCGGAAACACTGTTAAAATCGCTCTTGGCTCGATGTCAAGAAGTGGTCGATGCTTCGGTACGGGAAGGCGAAAAATGGGTGCGAGCGGTGGAAGATTTGTTTCCCGATCGCTCCTCGGAACTGTACGAACTCGCTGGGATGGTGGCGATGGGACCGGTTCGCCTCGCTAGCGAAGAAAAAGAAAGTTTGCCCAAGGCTTACGAAGCAGCCACCCCCAAACAGCAAATGGTTTTATCGTTAATGGCTGCTCGGGAAATTTTGAACGCACTCAAGCTGAAAGTTTCCGCCAGCGAGCCTAGATCGACCCGAGAATGGTTGACAGAGGCTGGGGTACTGACCCTGGAAGCGGAATATCAACCCCATCGTTGGTTGGGTCAGCTGCGGATCCAAGCGAAACTGCCTGAAGGGGGACGGTTGCAGTTTAAAGGAGCGGGCGCTCTGGCGACGGCACAACGTGACGATGCCGGTTCTTTGAGTGTAGAACTGTTTGACGTGCAGCCCCAGCAAACTTATACCTTAGAAATTACGTTGGACGATCGCGACGGCGCTCCCTTTACGTTTGCGATTTATCCGAGTGCGTAACCCCTCTGGTTTAACCCGTTGGGACAGGATAAGTGTGAAGGGAGAAGCTGGAGTCTCGATCTCGCTTCGGACTCTTTCTCAACCTCGATCGCATCTCCACCACCAATATTAGGAGCTTGACTTCTGGGCGTTGTCGCCATCGCTGTTCCTCTCGATTTCGAGATTGTCGCCCGATCGGCAACGTCTGAAGTTCGGGATTTGAGTCTGTCGGTTCGGTTCAAACATCGGGATTGAATCGTTTGGTAACCCAGTTAATGACACCGCTGAGAATCGCTCCTCCCATGAGCAAACCGAGGGCGGGATTGAAAACCGGTTGCCACAGTTTTAACCAAAGTTCCCATCCCAGTGCGATTCCAGTCGATTTACCGATAACAGCGACGGCAAACCACCCAAAAGCAAGGAAAACAAAAAATACGTCGGCAACTAAAATTCGATTTAACCAGGTAATAACTTGTTCTTTCATGTATCTAAGTTTGCATAAAACGATTAGATATAGGTTTTACGTTTATTGAGTTTTCTCTTGTTTTGCGATGATATTATCTTAGCCAAACAGACAATCTAAAACTTAAGCCCATATTCCGCAGTTTTAACTGGCACATGTGACTTGTATCGTAAAGTACCGTACGAGAATTAGATATTGCAATTTCCCAACAGCTTACAAGATTTTGGAGATTTTTCAGCTCTTTTGAGTCGATTTGATGGGAAAGTGGGGTTACTGAGATAGTTAAGACTAGAAGGAAGTAACCCCTTCGCCCACGAGCTTGAAGACATCGATACTGCACTCATCACAGGTGCCGATCGTCGTCTCGGCGGCTTCTTTGGGCACTAGAGTAGCATTATTTGCCCGAACGTACCAACGTGCTAGCATGCCAAAAGTCGGTTTCGCCCGGGAGAAAGAGGCAAGTGCGGCGGCGAGTAACGGGAAATGTTCGTTTTTTTCCACCATTCGATCGCCTTTGACATAAAGATCCACATAAATAATTTCTCTGGCGGCGATATCCAATAAAAACGGAATCCAAGTCCGACTGTCTCGATTCGCGTTCACTTTTTGGGAAACGGTTTTCGCGTCGAAGGTTTGTCGATCGCCTCCCACCTCCTGTCGATTCATCCAGCCGGCATAACAGGCTTTCAGCTGTGAGAATTTCTCTCCGGCATATTGCAGAATCGACGGTAAGATATAGCCACTCTTGAGATAAGCTAAACGAAAATCGATGAATTCTGCCGCTCCCATGGGAGCCGATTGAATGTCACCGCTGTGAACGATATTTCGACTGGAGCCATAATGATTCCAGGCAACATGACCCGCAAACTGGAAGTTGTCGTCCAATTTCATCGCACTCAGATCTAAATCTGTGGTGTGGGTGCTTTGTTGCCAATAGACAAACAATCGGATGACCGGTTCGGTGAGGGCAATTCGGGAACCCCGACCCAGATTCAGCAATCCGTCGGATTGTTTCCTCGCTTGTAAGGGTAGCACCAGTTTATCGATCGCTTCATCGATCCAAACGCGCTTCCACGGTTTAGTTCCCCGCAGTTGAGTCAGAATTAACGTATCGATGGCTTCCAAAACCGACGATACCTCCCCCAGAGGTTTCCGCTTGCCAATGGCGTAAGGCTTACCTTGTTTGTTGATGACGGCTCGATTGCCTTCATACCGAACCGCACAGTAGGCACTCATCAGCAGCGGTAGCGGTAAGCGATCCACGCGATCTTGCAAGCTCAAAATGGAGGCGGCCACTCTGTCCGGTTCGCAATCTTGGAGCAATCGAGTCAACTGACGCAAAAAGAGAGAAGGTCGTGGGAGCAGTTTGTCGATGCGCCTGTTGGGGGGTGAGTTGACGATCGAAGATGCAAAACTGACGATGCGATCGTTGCGCAAATCATCAAAGGCTTTAGCCACGGCAGGAAACCGTTTGGCAAAATCACCTGGGTGCAGCCACCTCGATAAAGAAATCCACAATCGCTTGTAGCGTAATAGGTCTTCGGGTAAAGCCGGACAAGTATTCAGGAAGCCGACGATTTCCCGACGTTGAGGTTTGGAAAGTTTTAGCCCTTTTAGATCTACAGGTTGCGCCAGAGAAACATCTTGAGCGCGAAGGAACGCAAACATCCGCAGTAAATCGGTGGGAGTTTTAACGACAATTTTGCCTAATTTTTGCCATGACCAGGCGGCACATCGCGCTAAGGTTTCCTTGACCCGAATCTTTTCCAAATCGATCTCGATGCGGAGTCGATCGAATAGAGTCAAAAGATCTTCCCAAAGTGCTTCTTTAATCGGTGTGGTGCTGTAGACTAAATCGAGCACCCACTTGTTTAATTTTTGTTCGGCTTCGTCGGGGCTGACGAAGGTCAGAATAATCCATTCGGTATGGGAGTCATTGAGCCCTTGCGCTTGCATTTCGATCGCCTTTTGCCACAAATCCTCTCGTTGCATTTGAGCGATCGGATCGGCCCCAAATCGGGACATGTCGGCAAATGTATCGAGTCCAAAAAAACCTAAAATTCTCCGAGCGAGATATTCTCCGTCGTTGGGTACATCGTCTGGGAAGCGAGAAAATAACGGAACGTATTTGGCATTCGCACCGCGCATTTCTTCGAGTATCGTTAAGGTGGCACAAAAGTCTTCTGGAGAAATCGAGATGAGGCGATCGAGGTTGCCAATTCGATAACCCAACTGTCCGAGCTCCAATTCTAAGACTTTACGTTGGGATAAATTGAGAGGTTGAGAGAAGTTGCTCGAAGAGCGATCGATCCAACAATGCAAGCGCCGCAACGCAATTTTATCGATTTTATTCATAGATACTCACAAAGATTAGAGAATATGAAAAATACATTCAAGAAGATTAGATCTCGAATGGGTTCTATATAGCAATTCTCAGTAGACGGAGGTACACCCAAATTCTATTTCCTATTCCCCGTTTCCGATTCCCCATTCCCTAAAATCAGAAACTCTGTACCTCATGAGTATGAGAAGCGCTATAGTTTATAGACAAAACTAAATTTATTTTCTATAAAACATTCATAAATTACTTTCCCCTTTAACCTCCTCCACAAAGGGGAAAGGTCTATGACTTCAATGGGAACCTCACAACTCTCTGAAGAGAGAATCCCATAAGCTTTCTCTTTCTACCCAAGTATAGAAACGAGAAGCCAGAGAGCGCGATCGCTCCCGCACGCGGTCGATCGATTGATAGAATCAATTATAATAGTCAGTTATCTTGAATCTCAAAAGTTAGCATCACCCATTTTTTATCTTCCTCACCCTTTCTTTTTTGGAGGCAGTCTCTTGAAATTTTGGAAATTAGCCAGCTTATTTTATCTGGCAGCTTCTATCTATATATTATGGCTAATCAGACAAGTTGTTTTACTTGCATTTACGGCGATTGTTTTTGCCACTGTACTCAATAGCCCCATTCGCAAGTTACAGAAAGCCGGTATCAAAAAACGGGGAGCCGCGGTTATCGTGTTTGTGGTAACCAGTTTAGCAATTTTAACCGCTGTTTTTTGGAAGATTTTTCCGTCAATTTCCAATCAGTGGCAACAATGGGTAGAAATCGGACCATCGGGCATCGAACAACTTCAAGCAAGATATCAATGGCTGAGAATTCCGAGAATTGAAAAAGTTTTAGAAGATATTCAAAGCATTCAAGAAATTTTAAATCACTTGCAAACTTACGGAAACGGCGTTTTTAATGGATTTTTTACTATTTTCTCCAATTCGGTAGACTTTCTTCTCAATTTTTTGCTGGTCGTTGTGATTACATTAATGCTTTTATTCGATCCAAATTCATATCGAAAAGCATTTATGAGCTTATTTCCCTACCCTTACAAGCCCAAAGTTTCTCGAATTTTATCTCGATGTCAAGAATCTCTCTTGGGTTGGTTTGTAGGAATTTTATTTAATATGACTGTCATTGTTGCTCTCAGTAGCGTAGGTTTATGGCTGTTGCGCGTACAACTGCCGATCGTCAATGCTTTAATTGCTGGTTTACTGACATTTATTCCCAACGTCGGACCATTTTTGAGCGTCATTCCGCCAGCGGCGATCGCCCTACTCGATGCTCCCTGGAAAGCCGGTGCGGTCATTGGACTCTACATCGGCATCCAGCAGATCGAAAGTAATATTTTAACCCCGATCGTCATGAAACGGGAAGTGTCTTTATTACCCGCCGTCACCCTCTTATCCCAAGTGACCTTTGGCATCTTTTTTGGTTTTTTGGGCTTATTTCTCGCACTGCCCCTGGTGGTCGTCATTCAAGTTTTAATTCAAGAGCTTTGGATCGAACGAATTCAACCGAAATTAGAAGAAAATCAGCCCAAAATTTTGGAACAGAATCGAGAATTATTAAAATCTTGACCCCAGCGGACAGCGCGATTGCTCGTAACGTTACAGCGAAATGATATAAGGTGAGTTGATGCGGGTGACTTGGCCGGCATCGGTGAGGGCTTGATACACCATTGCTGCAACTTCTGCCCGCGTCGCATCCTTAAAGGGATCTAATTGGGAAGGAGAAGGATAGTTAAGAACGATCCGCTTTTGGGTTGCCGTTGCCATCTGCGATCGCGCCCAACTGGGCAAACTCTCAGCATCGGTATACCGTCCGAGCAAACTCTCCGACCCCCCATATAACCCCAATCCACTCACCAGAGAAATCATCACCTGAAAGCGCTGTACGTTGGCATTAGGTTCAAATTTCTCGGCCGAAACCCCCGAGAGAAATCCCCCCTGAGAGGCCGTTTGAATGGCGCGGTACGCCCAGAAAGTTTCGGGGACATCGCGAAATCGGACCGCAGGACGCTTGGCGCGGGGATTAAACGCTTGCGTCAACAGGGCCGCGTATTGAGCGCGGGTCATCGTAATATCCGGTCGAAACGTCCCATCTTTGAAACCGCTGATGAAATCCTTATCGGCTAAACCCACGATGAAATCTTTCGCCCAGTGGGATTCGATGTCCCAAAATTCCAATGTCGGATCGTCATTGGGAATCACGATATAGGGAGAGTTGATGGGTGTGGCTTCCCCTCGGTAAACCAACGCTTGGTAAATCAGGGCCGCCACTTCAGCGCGGGTTACATCCCGCAAAGGATTGAGACGATCGATTTGGGGAAAGTTAACCACTAAGCGGCTGTAGGTAGCCGTGGCGACGGCGTTGGTGGCGTAGGTGGGAATTTGAGCGCGATCGCTGTAAATATTTAACGTATCCGGTCGTCCGCCACCGAGTCCCAATCCCCCCACCAGGGATAACAGTGCCTGAATGCGGGTTAAATTCTGACCCGGACGGAACGTATTATCGGGAAAGCCGGAAATAAAGCCCATGCGATTGGCTTTGATTATGGCGTTGTAGCCCCAAAAATCCGTCGCCACATCCGCAAAATTATTGGCCCCCCGTTTGAAATCGATCGTAAACGCTTGGGCGATAATCGCAGCGTATTGGGCGCGGGTGATACTGGCTTCGGGGCGGAACGTCCGATCTTTAAACCCGCTGATATACCCTTTATCCACCAAACCCCGAATAAACGCTTCCGCCCAATGTCCGTCGATATCGACCAGTCCAGTGGGGGTGGGACTGGGGATCGGCGTCGGACCTGGGGTGGGGGTTGGTGTGGGACTCGGACTGGGTGTGGGACTGGGTGTGGGACTTGGGATGGGACTCGGTGTGGGAGAAGCATTAGCCACCAAATCCACCAATCCCTTCACTTTAGTGGGGTTGACTTGATTTCCCGCAGAGACGACGGTGTGCTTGGTGGCATTTTGCAAATCGAACTGACCGTTCTCGCGCAAAATATTACCCCCCGGATCGGGACTGCTGCCGAGATCGACCTTGGCATTACCAATTAAAACCAAGCCATCTTGGGTATTCTTCTCGATGGTGTTATTTCGCAAGACCGGGTAAGCGTCATTGGCCAGAATCACTCCGGTGCGATTTTGAGCGATGGTATTGCCTTCAATAAGGGGGGCGGCATCATCGCCAACGGCCAGACCCGTCCCCGTATCTTGGCACAAATTCCCCCGCACTTCTCCCTTGGCTTGCCCCACAATCCAGATGCCGTAGGAGTCGTTCTGGATGCAAACATTATCGCTGACGATCGCTTTTGCCGTTCCGGTAACGCGAATCCCCTCTCGCTTGCAATTTTTGAAGGTGCAGTTGGAAACCCTAGGATTCCCCGATTGAATCCAGACCCCCGTACCGCGAACGGCGGTATTCGTCACCGCGACCCCTCGCAACTGAGCGTCGTTTTCCAAGAGAACGGCAATATTTTGTCGACCGTCGCTGGTATTGACATTGCCGCCACCGGAGATTTCGATACCATTACCTTTACCCGTTTCCGAACCGATGACGGTCACCTCTCGAGGAATCGTTATCGGAAATCGTTCGCCGGTTCCAGTACTATACGTACCAGGAGAAAGATGAACGGTACTGCCCGGTGTCGATTCGCCCAAGGCATGGGTAAGACTTTTAAACGGAGTCGATGGGTTTCCAGGATTTGTATTGCTACCCGTGGCAGGGTTGACGTAAAAAGTAGGCACGATCTGACTCTCCTATCGCGTTGGGAATGCTAGCGTTTTAATTTTAGATGGCGATACATTTGGAATAAGGGGTGAGATCGGGGGGCAATAATTTCACAATTTGCAAAATACTTCCGCTACAAGAGATACAAATTACTCCATCAATTCTTATTATCTCCCAATAGGTTTGGGTGTGTGACAGGGCGATCGCCCCTTGTCCCCTTTTCCCATTGTCCCCCTTGTCCCCATCTCCCCAAGAGCCAGTCTCGGTTCCTACCAACAGAAACGCTAAACTAAATTAAGAAAGCTTATCTGCGATCGAACATCACCTCAAGGCAGTACATACCGAGTAGTTTTTATGAAACGTTCCTGGACACACGCCGCTATCGAGCGTTTATGGGGAAAATCATCAACGCCTAAACTCAGCCATCGCAATCCCCAACCCGCATCGCGCAAAACGCCGGCAAAATCCCTTCGCCGTTGGCACTCGATTGCGGCAAGTTGGGCGATCGTCCAAACGTTAATCTTAGGAGTCCCTGCCCTAGCCGAGGGGGAACGGGATCCCCTTTCTTACGGCGAACTGCTCGAAAAAATCGAAGCGGACCAAGTGCAAGAAGTTGAAATCGATCCAGCCCAGCAACTGGCGGAAGTTCGTCTGAAAGACCAGGCGGAAAACGAAGCGCCCATCAAAGTCAAACTCTTCGATCCGATGTTCGAGGAGGAGTTAGTCCGAACGCTGCGGGAGAATAACGTCGAGTTCGGCAGCAATCCCACCCCGGATAACAGTGCGGCGTTGGGGATTCTGGCGAATTTAATGTTGGTGTTTTTGCTCATTGCCGGGTTGATGACGATCGTGCGCCGCAGCAGCCAAGCGGGAAACAACGCCCTCAACTTTGGTAAATCGAAAGCCCGGTTTCAGATGGAAGCCAAAACCGGCGTGATGTTCGACGATGTAGCCGGGATTGAGGAAGCCAAGGAAGAACTGCAAGAGGTGGTGACGTTCCTCAAGCAACCGGAACGTTTTACCGCCATTGGGGCCAAAATTCCCAAAGGGGTGCTGCTCGTTGGGCCGCCGGGAACGGGTAAAACCCTGTTGGCAAAAGCGATCGCTGGGGAAGCGGGGGTACCGTTCTTTAGTATTTCCGGTTCGGAATTCGTGGAGATGTTCGTCGGGGTTGGGGCCTCGCGGGTGCGAGATTTGTTCCGCAAAGCCAAAGATAGCGCGCCGTGCATCGTCTTCATCGACGAAATCGATGCCGTCGGCCGCCAGCGCGGGGCCGGTATCGGTGGTGGAAACGACGAACGGGAGCAAACCCTGAACCAGTTGTTAACGGAAATGGACGGGTTTGAGGGCAATAACGGCATCATTATTATTGCCGCCACGAACCGTCCGGATGTCTTGGATGCGGCGCTGTTGCGTCCCGGTCGTTTCGATCGCCAAGTGACGGTAGATTTGCCCGCCTACAAGGGTCGGTTGGGAATTCTCGAAGTCCACGCCCGCAATAAGAAAATCGCCCCCGATGTTTCCATCGACGCGGTGGCCCGTCGCACGCCGGGATTTTCCGGGGCGGATTTAGCCAACCTGCTCAACGAAGCGGCTATTTTAACGGCCCGACGGCGGAAAGAGGCGATTACCCTGCTCGAAATTGACGATGCCATCGATCGCATCACCATCGGCATGAGCCTCACGCCACTGCTCGATAGCAAGAAAAAACGGTTGATTGCCTATCACGAGGTGGGACACGCCCTACTGATGACCCTGCTGAAAAATTCCGATCCCCTCAACAAGGTGACGATTATTCCGCGATCGGGCGGTGTTGGCGGCTTCGCCCAACAAACCTACAACGAGGATATGGTGGATAGCGGTCTGTATACTCGGGCTTGGCTGATCGATCGCATCGTCATTACTATGGGGGGACGTGCGGCCGAACAGGTGGTGTTTGGCGATGCAGAAGTCACCATCGGCGCGGGGAACGACCTCAAAGTGGTGGCAAATCTAGCCCGGGAAATGGTCACTCGTTACGGAATGTCAGACTTGGGACCCTTAGCCTTGGAGAATCCGGGGAACGAAGTGTTCTTGGGTCGGGATTTGATGTCGCGATCGGAATATTCCGAACAGATGGCGACCCAAATCGATCGGCAGGTGCGCTCGATCGCCTTTCGGTGTTATGAAGAAGCCTGTCGGATCGTCCGCAAACATCGTCCTTTGGTCGATCGGTTAGTCGATGCCCTCCTCGAACAAGAAACTATCGAAGGGGAACAGTTCCGTAAAATTGTGGCCCAATTCACGGAGTTACCGGAACGCCAACTGGTGGCAGCTGCCTCAGAACCGACTCCAGCGAACGAGAAAAACGACCGACAACTCGAAGAACGTTTATCGTAACCAATCGCGAGCGGGGTTGCGAATCATCGAAGCGATCGCAACCGCTATTAGGCGTGAAGGGGAGTCGGGAGGCAACGAGCGCTTCGCCAGCAGGATACTGGTGAAGCTGGGACTATCCTAATCCAATGTCAGTTCGGGTTAAGAGTCGATTGTTAACTGGCATCGACGAGAGAATGCAGGTTTGAGACCGACAAATCCTGAAAATCAGTAACCCTAGAATCAGGGTTTCAGCTTATCCCGAACTCGCGTTAATTCAACGTCAGTTTTGGATAAGACTGTTTCCGGTGAGGGCGGGGAATGGGGAATGGGGAATAGGGATGAAGTACTTTGCTCCCCAGCAACCAGATGTAGCCAGTGCGATCGCTTCGCTCATCAAGAGGCTTGCCAACCGCCCGA
>NZ_JBRJXU010000034.1:0-54750 GCF_057467645.1 Zarconia sp. | reverse complement strand
GCCAATCATCGAAGAACCATCTACGGAGGAAGACTCAAACACCGAGCCTCCCTCAGATTCAGAGCCGCCAATCATCGAAGAACCATCTACGGAGGAAGACTCAAACACCGAGCCTCCCTCAGATTCAGAGCCGCCAATCATCGAAGAACCATCTACGGAGGAAGACTCAAACACCGAGCCTCCTTCAGATTTAGAGCCACCAATCATCGAAGAACCATCTACGGAGATAAACCTAAACATCAATCCTCCTCCAGGTTCAGATCCATGGGTCAAAGAGCCGTCAGCAGTATACTTTCGACCTCCCATCGAGCGTGAAGAAAGTAAGTGATTTGTCAAAAGGGAGTTCTTCAGAACAGAGACATCGCGTACCACTCTCTATCTCATCGGTTGGACTGATGTTTAGACACTACCCCTAAAACTCAATACTCTGCGGTGCGCGGGGAAAGGGAATCACGTCCCGAATATTTCCCATACCCGTCATAAACTGCACCAACCGCTCGAATCCCAACCCAAATCCAGCGTGGGGAACGGTTCCGTAGCGCCGCAAGTCGCGATACCACCAGTAATCCTCAATCTCCAAACCTTGCGCCGCAATCCGCTTCTCCAAAACATCCAGCCGTTCCTCCCGCTGGGAACCGCCGATAATTTCTCCCACCCCCGGCGCTAACACGTCCATTGCCGCCACTGTTTTTTCATCGTCGTTGAGGCGCATGTAGAAGGCTTTAATTTCGATCGGATAATCAGTAACGATCGTCGGCTTTTTAAATAACTCTTCAGCTAAATAGCGCTCGTGTTCCGATTGCAAATCCACCCCCCATTCCACGGGATATTCAAACTTGCGCTTTGCCTTCTCCAAATGGGCGATCGCCTCAGTATAGGAAATCCGCGCAAATTCGCTATTAATAATATTCTCCGCCCGTTCTAACACGGATTTATCGATCCGCTTATTGAAAAACTCGATATCCTCGGGGCAGTTATCTAAGACGAATTTGAAAATATACTTTAAAAAGGCTTCTGCCAAATCCATATCCCCCTGGAGATCGCAAAATGCCATTTCCGGCTCGATCATCCAAAATTCAGCCAGGTGGCGGGAGGTGTTAGAATTTTCAGCGCGGAATGTCGGTCCGAAAGTATAGACATTACTAAACGCCATCGCCATCACTTCAGCTTCGAGTTGTCCGCTGACGGTGAGATAGGCGGGTTTGCCGAAAAAGTCCTGGCTGTAATCGATTTCTTTGGTGTCGGTGAGGGGAACGTTTTTTAAGTCCAGACTCGTCACTGCCAACATTTCTCCGGCCCCTTCACAGTCACTCGCCGTGAGGATGGGGGTATGCACCCACATAAAGCCCCGTTCTTGGAAAAACTGGTGAATGGCGGTGCTGGCGGCGTTGCGGACGCGGAATACCGCCCCGAGGGTATTGGTGCGCGATCGCAAATGTCCCAAGCTGCGCAGAAACTCGAAGGAGTGGCGTTTTTTCTGCAACGGGTAGGTTTGGGCGTCGGATTCTCCCACTACCGTTACCGTTTGCGCTTTCAGCTCGATGCGCTGTCCTTTCGCCGGAGACTCCACCAACGTCCCCGACACTTCCACAGAAGCCCCAGTACTGAGCTGTTTGAAGATATCGGCACTGTTGGGTAAATCTGCGTCGAGTACCACTTGCAGATTGGCGAGGGAGGAACCATCATTGACTTCCATAAAGGCGAAGTCTTTCAACTCCCGCACGGTGCGTACCCAACCTTTGACTGCCACTGTGTCTTCGGGTTCGCCGCTCCGCAAAATCTCGATAATTCGTCGCATTCCCATATTGGCTTCGTGTCTATAACTGGCGATCGGACTTATTGTATTGTGGCACGGTATTCTGGCATTGAAGCAATCTCGTGGGATTCGATCGCTCAAGGAGAGCTTCCGGAGAAAGGGAAGTTGGGGGAGCGGGGGAAGCGGGGGAAGCGGGGGGAGCTGGGGGAGTAAGTCCCGGTAGAGTTACAGCTGTAACTGGCGACTGCGATACCTTCAACTCCCCCTTCGCAAAGGTGGTGTTAATGCAAAATGCGATCGCGCGCCATGGTTCTGAAATCTTCTGCGTTATCCGCGCATTGCTTCAGTGTGTTGAAAACGATGAGATGGCGAACTTGAGGCATCAATCTTCGCAACGCTTGCAGATAAGCCTCTGCATCGTTCCGGCGACTGAATCGAGCGACGGTCAGTCGCTGCAAGGAAGGCAACTGACGCACGATGTACCAAGGCTGAAGTTTATCCCGGTAGGTCAGTTGAGCGGGTATATGTGTTGGTATCATAGATGTATCCTTCCCACGTTGTGGGTTGTGAAAGAAATGCGATCGCCCTTGATTTTCCAGGTCGGAGGGCGATTGCTTGCTCTTAAAGAAGTTTCTTCTCGAACGGGTATTCCCTACACGACGATTGCTACTTATGCAAAATCGACAGGCATGGCAACTGTAGACTATACGGCTTTACACAAAATCGCTCGTGTTTTTGACATTTCGATCGAAGATGTGGTGGAAATCGTAGAAGAGTAAACGAGTTCCGGGTGAGTCAGACTCTTGCGCTCAACTCGAACAAGACTTCAACATCCAACCAATAACCAGACCCAATCCGCCGTAACGCACGGCTTGCCAGAAGGGTTCTCGCAGCGTTTCCCAAGACACCAGAGTTGTTTCTAAGCGAATTTCCAACTCTTCGATTTGTTGGGCAATTTGCTGCAGTTGAGTCTGTAACTGAGCGCTCGATTGGGGGGTGACGGTGCGGCGCAGTTGCTTTTTGAGTCGATCCTGCTCGTCGGTGAGTTCGGCATGGCGTTGGGTGTCACGCTGAATCTGGCGGTAGCGTTGTTTGAGTGCTTCCAGGGAGACTTCGACTTCTGCGATCGCGGCGTTGAAATCCGAGTCTTCGCCGTTGTTGCTTCTTGGGGAAGGATTGGGGTCGGGAGGCGATGTCATGCGGTCGGGAAAGTCTGTGAATTGGGCCGATGTTGCTCGGGTCGATCGCCAGTATAGCAGTAGTAATATTCGTTAGGGCACAAGTGACCGTAGGCCCTGGAAGCCCTGGAGGCAGGTTAACAAGTGTAGTTTTTTGACAATCTGGCAATTTCAGGTGGTGACGGCAACGAAAATTCAAGGGTTTTGCTCCCACCGCGATGGCCTGCTCAAATCCACCCAAATATTCAAAACCTACACTTGTCAGCTGGAGGCAGGGGGGAAAGATTGCGAGTTAATGACATCAGTATCCGGCATTGTCCGCGCCCGCCCTGACGGTTGCTATACAATACACAAATATATCAGTTCTCCTAAGATCCATGACAGAATCTGCGCCCATCCCAACGTTTCGCCCCACGGCACTGAGCGATCCCAAACTGAGTCGCCTCGATGAGATCGAAACCCTAGAACTCGCCCAAACCCTTGCCCAACGGCTGGCATTGGGGGAACGAGACTGGCACCGACTCAAGAGCGATCGCAACGTGCGGGCGCGCGAACAGGTGGCAGCCGCTTTGGTGTTTCTACTCAAGGGCAACTCAGAGGAAGCTCTCCCTCGCCTGGAACAGGCTGTGGGTTGGCTAAATCGCTCGATTTCGGCTCCCCCTTGTCCGCAACATGGGACGAAGGGGAACAAATCGCGCTAAAATTCGACAGAAAAGCAGAATGAGTTGGATTCGGATTGGATTCTTAGGTGAAGGCGAGCGCCCGGGACGCTTTCACCTGCTTGCACAGTTGCAGTTCGCAACGTTGCGGATTCCATTCGACCCGATCGAAAATCTGTTGGAGAATAAACATTCCCCGACCGCATTCCGATTCATGTTCGGGTAGAGCTTGCTCTTCGGAGCAATTGCAGGGATCGCTGCCGCGACTTCCACCATCTGAGATCGACCATTGATAGGTTTCTCCCCGGATACAAAACCGAACTTCAACGGTTTTACTCGGATCGAGTTGGTTTCCGTGCTTAACCGCATTCACCAGGGCTTCTTGGAGTCCGAGTCGAAGTTCGGGTTCTATGCGGTCTGGAACTTCGGCGAGTAAGAGGTCTAAAACGGAACCGAGGTACAAGGTCGAGGTAAAACTGATCGTACCGGATTGGCGTCCGGGGGGACGCTTTGCTAGAGCCATTACGGAAAAAATCACTGCTCTTTACGGGTTTATAGACATTAGCTGACGAAGTAGTGACCCTGAGAAGGAAGAGTCATTTTGGTTAGAACTCAATCTGAAAGATACTGAGTCTGCGTTCACCATACCAAAGCTACCCTGCCGTAGATTTCTTGACTGAATAAAAAGATTTCTGAAACCAAATTCAAGTATCGATTTTTCGATCGATTCGGTAAGCCAGCGAAAGTCAACCGTTTATCCTCTGATTAATCGTTAGCCAGCGATCGTACGCGGATCTAGAAAAGTTGGAGAGTCAGAGGTTAAGATTGCTTCAATTTAGAGTTCGAGAGTCGCGTTTTTTCAGGAAAGCCATAGAAGTGAATTGAAGCATTAAGCTAAATTACCGATTGACGACTGACTCTTCTATTGTAGCGAAATATGCCCAAAAATCTAGAAAAATCGAGAGTCAGCTTCGCTTCATTTGAGTAATTTCCCCCATTGCGCCACCACGAAATCCCGGCCAGGATGGATATTTGACTCGATCGGCTCGAGATCGCGAATCTTTGAGAAAACACGAGGATGCCCGCTAAAATATCAACTCAGATCGCATCCTTCATTCACGAAAGAACATTCAACGCGGTTTGACTTCACATCGAGAGCAAGATTGCTTTTGTATCGAAATTCACAGTATAAAAAATTTAAATAGTAGGAAATACCCAAGAATCCCGTGACATCAATTTGGCTCGAAATCGACAAGATGTTACAGCAGTTTCAACGGTTTGGCGTCCATCTTGGCTTAGAGCGCATCGAAGAACTGCTCGATCGATTAGGCAACCCTCAAGATTCCGTTCCCACCATCCACGTTGCCGGAACCAATGGCAAAGGTTCCGTCTGCGCCTACCTCTCCTCCATCCTGACCCAGGCTGGCTACCGCGTCGGACGCTATACGTCTCCCCATCTGGTGCATTGGTGCGAGCGAATTTGCCTTAACGATCGCCCCATCGCCCCCGAAGACCTGGTAGATTGTCTCGATCGCGTTCGAGAAGCCATCGACCCCGAATCCCCCTCTCCCACCCAGTTTGAAGTCATCACAGCCGCTGCATGGCTCTATTTTGCCGATCGCAAGGTGGATGTAGCAGTTATCGAAGTGGGGTTGGGGGGACGCTTGGATGCCACCAACGTCATCGATCGCCCCGCAGCCAGTATCATCACCTCCATCAGCCGCGAACACTGGCAGCGTTTGGGAGATACCCTGGGTAAAATCGCCACGGAGAAGGCAGGTATTCTCAAGCCGGGATGTCCGGCAATTATCGGCGAGTTGCCCCCAGAAGCGAATATCGTTGTCGAAGAACGCATTCGGGAACTCAATTGTCGGGCTGTATGGGTGGAAGCCGCCCGGCCCGTAGAATCGGCAAATGCCTTCCCCCGAGCCAATTCTCGCGGCATCGAATATCCCTTACCCTTATTGGGGGACGTGCAGTTAACCAACTCTGCCCTCGCCGTTGCCACCATCCAGGGTTTGCGAGAACGCGGTTGGAAGATTGCCGACGATGCGATCGAAACGGGGATGGCAAATGCTCGATGGCCTGGACGGCTGCAATGGATGGAGTGGCGCGATCTCCCCTTACTCGTCGATGGAGCGCACAACGTCGCCGCGGCTGGAGTATTGCGCCGCTACGCCGACACTCAACCGCAACCGGTGACCTGGGTGATGGGAATGCTGGCCACCAAAGACCACGAGGGGATTTTTCGGATGCTGCTGCGCGGAGGCGATCGATTGTTTCTCGTTCCGGTTCCCGATCGCACCTCTGCCGATCCCATTGAACTCACCACCTTAGCCCGCAGCATCTGCCCGGATTTAGCTGAATGTCGAGCGGAATCGAACCTCGTCGCTGGATTAGAAGCCGCCCGCGCGTCGTCGGATAATCTGACAATTCTGTGCGGTTCTCTGTATCTACTCGGACATTTTTTCCACACAGAGGGATTTACCCCGTAGAAACTTACGTGAATGGACAATTGACAATTGACAATTGACAATGGGTGAATCGTTTTTCTATGTGTCACCAGACTTTCCCCTTCTAGTGTCCTTTCTCCCGAGCTGAGAAGGGGTTGGGGGATGAGGTGACGTCCGCCTTGTCTCTCTTTTACCCTGAATGAGTACAGCGCTAAAACCCTCAACCTCGCCAACGGCGATCGCCGTTAAGTTTATCCGTTTGGCGATCGCCACCATGGCATTGGTGCTGCTGGTGTTTCTCATCTACACCGTCGCCACCACTACCATTCCCTTCGATAACGACGAAGCCAACCACGCCGTGGATGGATGGCAGGTGTACTGGGCGCTGATGCATCTCAACCCCACAGATTTATACCGGGCGATCGTCTCTCAATCTTTTTATCCCCCCGTTCACTCAGTTTTCGTGGCCCTCTCCTATACCCTGGGGGAACCCGGTATTGCTGCCAGCCGAATGCCGACGGTGTTGGTTGCGGCAATTACCGTCCTTGGAATGGCCCGATTCGTCTTTCGAGTCGCCCGAGAAGACTCCGAAACCGATCGCTGGCTGCCCCTAGCGGGTGCGATATTGAGCGTCACCCTGGCGATTTTTAGCCTCACCTTCATTGTCAACTCAGTGCTGTGTATGTTGGAAATGACGGGGGCGATGCTGGGGGTCGTCTTAATCGCGATCGCCCATCGGATCGATCGCGGCAATCGATGGCGTTCTGGATGGGTTGCCCTGAGTGCGATCGTGGTGATGGCGATTTTTCTGACGAAATATTCCTTCGGGTTATTTTTCGGATGCGGACTCATTGCCGCTCTTTTGGGGAAAGACTTTCCGCGGGCAATCTGGACTCAACCCACGGCACTATTCGATCGGCGAACCCGGCGGGACTTGGTGACGGTTCTGGGCATTTACGCCACAATTTTAGGAACCTGGCTGCTGGTCACCCATCGCCCGACGATGTGGCTATTTTTTACCGGTCATCCGAGTTACGCCCCCTTCTGGTCGATGGAAAACCTCCTCTTTTACCCGAAAGTTTGGTTGAGCAGCTATTCGAGTAATGCCATTGTCGGACTGTTTGCTTTCATTTTGGCGATCGTCGGTGCGGTGGGCTACTGGGATCGCCTCTGCGTCCGCGTTGCTGCCGGGTCGCTTTTGGCAGCAACCGGTATTCTGACGATTTCCACCACCAATTCACTGCGGCATCTCTTTGTCGTCGTACCGGTCATGTGGATGTTGGCGGGATTGGGGCTAGCCAACGTGTTGCGGTTTCTGCGGCATCGTGGGGGAGACGCTGTTGTGGTGCGGGCGATGGTGCTGTTGTGGGCGTTGATGGTTGTGAGTGCGATTAAACCGGCATTGCAACTGCACGGCGAACTTTTGAGCGCCTTTGAAGGATTGCCCGTTTACACTCAAATGCAGGAGTTTGCCCTGGAAAATGTCGATCTCGATCGCCCCGGACTGTTAGTGGGCTGGACGAGCGACCAATATCGCTTGCTGGCAATCCGTTGGCGGGCCGCTCTGGGGTCAGATCGAAGCTTGGACGATCTCGATCTCGATTATTATCCCTTCGACAAACGAGAACGATCGCTCCATCGCACCCATCGCAAACCCCAAATGGCTTCGATCGATCCGAACTTCCCCCGCGAACCCCTGCCAGCGGTTCTCGAGACCGGATACTATGCTTGGGCGATCGAGACTCGCAAGAGCGACGAACCCGCCGATCCGTCCCTCGCAGTCCTGCAAGCCTATCCGAGTACCACCCGTGTTTTTGAGGATTGGCAAGTGACGGTCTACCAACTCTTCCAACAACCCTAGCCTGGATTATTATTGTGTATCTCTGCCTATTTTTCAAATGCAAGCAACTCGGGTGGATTCATTTTTGAGGGGTCGCCAAAGTAGTAATCGAGGATCGCATCTACCGAATCTTAAAATGTACTCGTGCAGCATCGCAGAAATAAACGATCGGCATCCAACCCGTGGAAGCTATGTATAGTCAGCATTTTTAATTTTTAATTTTTAATTTTTAATTCTGCCTAGCAGCACTAGTCACTCCGAGCCTAATCTGTTAGTCTAACTTAAATAAGTCTTGGGAACAGTAACAATAGTGGATATTTCAATTGGGCGAGGTAAGACTGCTCGCCGAGCTTACGGAATTGACGAGATCGCCCTCGCTCCGGGAGTGCGCACCCTCGATCCGACCCTTGCGGATACGAGTTGGAGTATTGGCGGAATCGAGCGCGACATCCCGATTCTCGCCAGTGCGATGGATGGTGTCGTCGATGTTCGTATGGCGGTTCGACTCTCAGAGTTGGGGGCCTTAGGTGTATTGAACCTCGAAGGCATCCAAACGCGCTACGACGATCCCAATCCGATTCTCGATCGCATCGCTTCGGTGAGCAAAACGGAATTTGTCACCTTGATGCAAGAACTCTACGCTAAGCCGATTCAACCGGAACTCATCGAACGGCGAATAGCTGAAATTAAAGAGGGAGGTGGAATTGCCGCCGTTAGCGTCACCCCGGCAGGGGCGGTCAAATACGGTTCGACGATTGCCAAAGCGGCCGCAGATTTAGTTTTCGTACAAGCCACGGTGGTTTCTACCGCTCACTTATCCCCCGAGTCGGTTACCCCTCTGGATTTGGCGGACTTCTGCAAAGAAATGCCCATGCCGGTGGCGTTAGGAAACTGCGTGACTTACGAGGTCACGTTACAACTGATGAAAGCTGGCGCTGCGGCGGTCCTCGTGGGGATCGGACCGGGGGCGGCTTGTACCTCTCGCGGCGTTCTCGGGGTGGGCGTTCCCCAGGCGACGGCCGTTGCCGATTGTGCGGCGGCGCGGGATGACTTCTTGAACGAAACGGGCACTTACGTTCCCATCATTGCCGATGGTGGCTTGATTACCGGGGGCGATATTTGCAAAAGTATTGCTTGCGGGGCCGACGGCGTGATGATCGGTTCTCCCATCGCTCGGGCGGCCGAAGCACCGGGACGAGGCTTCCACTGGGGTATGGCAACGCCAAGTCCGGTTCTGCCGCGCGGTACTCGGATTAACGTGGGAACCACGGGAACCATCGAACAAATTCTCCGAGGACCGGCCCAACTCGATGACGGCACTCACAACTTCCTTGGGGCGCTGCAAACGAGCATGGGAACCTTGGGAGCTAAGAACCTGAAGGAAATGCAGCAAGTGGAGGTGACCATCGCTCCATCGCTGCTGACGGAAGGGAAAGTCTACCAGAAAGCCCAGCAACTGGGTATGGGTAAATAACGTCAGGCACTCGATCGAACAGTGACTGGTGAAGGTGGGGTATAGGGTGTAGGGGAAAAGGGAATCGAATCCTAGATGAAAGCCTCCGTCGATCGATTCTCCTTTCTATACAAGATCCGAACCCACCTCGCTGCCCCACCACTCGAAGCTCCTTAACCCGCGTCTGGCGTTAAGTCACATCAGTATCGCTTCGATCGAACTGAATTGTTGCGATCGAAGCGAGAAAAACGCTTCAATTCCCTACGGTAAAGGATGATGCTCGGCAATGAGTTTTTCCACTCGGGCTTCATCAATGCGAGTGGTAAATTTTTTGGCTTCGTGTAAATCTCGGGTCGTTTTCGCGACGTTAAACGCCGAACCGACGGAAAATAGCAATCCCATGCCCATAAAACCCTTCGTCCAATTATCGGCAGGTAGATAAATAATGCCGGCAGTTGTCGCACTAATGGCAAGGATAAAAGAAGCCCACGCTTGAAAAATCCAAGCCGCGCTATGAGATTGTTTTGTATATTGTTCTTGCATCGTTTTCCTCCTGAGGCGAAGATATCACTCTTGAGAACAACTAGATAGACGATGTCATAAATTTGGATTCATGAGTAAAGAGAACGGGACAGTTTTTGAAGTGGATTAGTCTCGAATGAGGGTATAACATCGCCCTTGAGACGAAGTAAAGTCAGGTCTCTTGGGAATGCAAATTGTTTGGATATTTTAGGTTTAAAATTCGCTCAAACATACAATAGTCTCCTTCAATTGAGACTCGACTTTATCGGCGCGATCGACATTGACGATTCGAGGGAAATTGTAAAGTTTATTGAAGAATAAAAGCCGTAAAGGTTGCCCGTCGCGAATTGTCCCCTCCAAGGCGTAAAATCGATCGAGTAACGCGCGCGAAAACTGGCTCGAACCGTGACTCAAAAACCCACTTCCCCAACACAGCCCGATCGCTCTGTTTCTGGCATCGAGAACGTGCATCGTTGGTGGCGACGAGGGCGATCGTTATTGCTTCCGATCGTCGCCTTGCTGTGTCTGTCCGGTTGCGTGCGCTACGATGTGGGGGTGAACTTCGACAGCCAAACCCACGGCACGATCGTGCAGCGAATCGATCTGTCAGAGCGGCTGGCAAATTTGAGTGCCGGTACGGTGCAAGAGTGGTTGGATAGCATCGAGCGCCGCACCCGCAAACTCCACGGAAAAGCCAAGCGAACTTCCGATCGCGAAATCCAGGTCACCATCCCCTTCAATAACGGTGCCGAATTGGTGGAAAGATTTAACGGATTTTTTAATCCTGAAGAAGACGCTTCTCAAGAGGGAGAACCGGATACCTCGCAGCTTCCCAAACTGACATCCCATCTGGGTCTCAAGCAATATAACTGGGTTTTTGCCCTGTACAATCGCTTGAGTTTGGATTTAGATTTGCGCGCGCTGGGGGCGATTTCCGACGGCGATCGCATTGTCATCACTCCAGACTCGATCGTCGATTTGAGCTTCCAACTCAATACCCCCTGGGGGGCTACTCGCGTTCAACCCAATGGCAAGAAAGCCAATCTCGAGAGCGATACCGACGATCTTCAACTGGCGTGGCATCTAGAATCGGGTCAGCTCAACCACCTCGAAGCGGTCTTTTGGGTTCCCAGTCCCATCGGCATCGGAACGGCGATTATCGTTGCCCTGTCGATTGCCGGACATTTTCTCAAACATCGCCTCCTGCCTGCTTGGGGACTCGATCGTCAGCCTCGCACCCGGCGTCGCCCTCAAATGCCTTAGTACTGACCCTGTTTAGGATGGTGACGGGTTTGGGGGCTTGAGATCTAGTTTTTCAAATCTAACGTCAGTGCCGGATATCCCCCATGCCGATCTCTTTTAACGCTATCTCAATCTCGTCAAACGACCGACATTGCAGACTCAAAAAAAATTTGATAGAATATTCAGCGATTATTTAGACTAACAGCGTTCTAATTCATTAATCGTTCACAAGCGTTAAGTCTAATCGTTACGCTTAAAACTTGCGCGCTTTTCAAACAGCTCGAAAAATTTAAGTACCTATTGTACTGAGTCAAATTTAAATCGACAAGTCGTGCAGACGCGAGTATTTTTCTGCAAATCTTATTGCTCGCTTTGCCTTCGGGGTGAATCTTAAGTTATAAATTTGTCAATTTTAATTTGAAAATACTCTTATCGATTTTCATCAATCGTGAGGTTAACTCAAGCATAATTTTTCTATTCAGAATTCATTTATTTTACTCTCAAACTTAGCGACATTACTTCCAGTCGATTTAATGTTATGCAGTAAACCGTAACGCAATTCACGCAATGAAGAGGTGCTAGTCGGTGACTCAGATAAACTTGCAAATCCAAAATAATAATGCCCGGTAGCCTACCCCAAAACCCAATTTTTACTCCGAATCCCGCTCAACCTCTTTACAATCTTGGCAAGGTTTTAGCGAAGCAGGAAAAGTGGTCGGAAGCCGTCGAAGCCTATCGTCAAGCCCTCAAAATATCGCCCCATTACAAAATTCATCTAGCTTTGGCTGTGGCATTCGAAAACCAAGGAGAAATCGCCGAGGCGATCGAGTGTTACGGCACAGTGCTCGAACTTCAGCCAGACCTGAAGGAAGTCCGCCAAAAACTTGAATCTCTGCAAAATGCAACATTTCAAATTCAATCCCCATCGCGGAATGCTGCGCCCGAGCTAAGTGAAATCAAAATTTTCTTAGAAAAAGCCCAAGCCTGTTTTGACAATCGGGAGTGGGATGAGGCAATTTCCCTGTGCGAACGGGCATTGCAAATTCAACCGGAAGCTGCGGAAATTCACGCGCTACTGGGCAATATCTTCTACGGAAAGCGAGAACTGGAAACGGCGAAAAATAGATATCAAAAAGCGCTCGAACTCCAGCCCCACTTAGCAGATGTGCGAGCAAATTTGGGCAGCGTCTATGCCGAACTCCAGCAACCGGAAGCGGCGATCGAATGTTATCGCGGGTCGACTCAAATCGACGACAATCAACCTCGGGTGTACTCTAACTGGGGGCGGTTGCTACTGCGCTTGGAGCGATTTGAGGAGGCGGCTGGATGCTATCAAAAAGCCATCGACCTGGAACCGGATTTCGTCAAAGCGCATCTCGGTTTGGCGGAGGCATTCACTCGCCAGGAAACCTGGGCAAAGGCAGTCGAGTGCTATCGCCACCTCCTCACCCTCGAACCGGATTCGATCGCGGCGCAAACTCGGCTGGCAAAGGCACTGCACCGTCAAAGTCAGGCATTGCTCGATGAGTCCGTGGGGATTTACGCCGAGGCGATCGCCACAAAGCCCTATGAGGTGGATTTGTATCATAGCGCTTTGGAGGTCGATCCGCGCAACGCCCGATTGTATTTTGGCTTGGCTAAAGCCTTGGAAGAACGGGGAGAGACTGCCCAGGCGATCGTCTTTTACAATCTCGCCCTCGGGCAAGATCCCGATCGAACCGAAGAAGCCCTCACTGCCTACGGTCGCCTAATGCCCGACGAACCCGGTGCCCTGAAGCGCAAACTAAGCGAAGCCTATGCTAATGCCGGTCGGGTTAGCTTGGATAAAGCCCTCAACGCTTACCAAAGGGCCCTCGAACTCGATCCCGACAATCCCCAGTTTTACTATCAGGCAATCGATGCCAATCGCAGCAATGCCCGGTTGTATTTCGGATTGGCAAATGCGTTGTGGCATCGCAGCGATCGTGGCGGTGCGATTTCGGCCTATCTGAAGGGACTCAAAATCGATCCGGATAATGCAGAGGCGATCGCCCATCTTAACGAGTTATTCCGGCAGCCGGGTGGGAAGGTTGAGGAAAATCGCGATCCGATCCCCGATAGTCTGGCAGTTCCCCAGCCAGAGCGATCGATTTCCGATTTCGACTGGACGTTTTATATCGAATCCCACGACGATTTGAGCCATTTTTCCACCTTTGAGGAAGCCTACCAACACTGGCTAGAGGTTGGGAAAAAAGAAGGTCGCATCGCCACCCCAGAGCAGTTTTGGGCGGCCTACGGAGATCGAAAATCCGATTTGCCGGCAGATTTTAACTGGTCCGATTATCTCGAACTCAATCCCGACTTAAAATCGGGTATCAAATCCAAGTGGCTGGCGATTCGTCACTTCTTAGCCCACGGCATTCAAGAAGGGCGGTTGCATTCCTTCAATCAACTTTATTACAAAACCCCCGAGGCTCAAACTCAAACCGAACCTCAAACTCAGGTCGAACCAACCTCAAATTTATCCAAACAGTCGAACCTCGATCTCGATGCCGAATTTGATTGGCGATTTTATCTCGAATACAACAAAGATTTAAGTCATCTCTCAACAGAGGAAGAAGCTCGATCGCATTGGTTTAAATTTGGTAAAGCTGAAGGTCGAATTGCTTCTGAGGCGCAGTTTTACGAAGACCACGGGTTTAACCCATCCTTGCTCCCCGTAGACTTCGATTGGCAGGGGTATTTAGACTTACATCTCGACCTCAAAGAAAATATTAGCTCGAAATGGCGGGCGATCGCCCACTACTTAACGATTGGTCGGCAAGAAAAACGGATTTACGCGATCGACCAACTTCACAAAGGGTCGCAAGTTGCCTCCAAATCCAAAATTCAGATTCCCGCAACGCCGGTTGATGCCTCTGGGGTGCGACGACTGGCGGTCTTCTTCCACCTCTACTACTTCGATTTATGGGAAGAAATTCGCGGATACATTCGCAATATTCCCGAAGAGTTCGATTTATATATCAATATCGTTGAAAGTATCTGGAAGCCGGAAATGCACGATCGCCTCCGCCAGGATTTCCCGAATGCAAGTATTGGGATTTCACCCAATCGCGGCAAGGATATTGGCGGTCATTTAGCCTCGATGGAACGGGTTGATTTTTCCGCTTACGATCTGTTTTGTACCATCCATACCAAGAAAAGCCCTCACGTCAGCCATTTGATTTCCGATCGCTGGCGGCAAGATTTATTCGAGGCGATTTTGGGAACCCCGGAAAAAGTCAAAGAAAACTTAGAAATTATGCGCACTGACCCGTCGGTGGGGTTAATCGGTTCTCGATATTGGCGCAATACCGATGTGTTGAATAATGCCGACCATTACGATCGCCTTTTGGATGTGTTTGAAATTGAAGGAGATGCACGCGAGTGCGAGTATCTTTCCGGGACGATGATGTGGGTGCGACCGCAGATTTGGAAAACGATGTACGACAAGTTTAAAAATGACGATCTCGAAACGGGAGATGGCAAAGATTTAAACTTCCAAAAAGACGGACAAATTGCCCATTCTCTCGAACGCATTATCGGCAATTTGGTACGGCAAAATGGAATGCGATTGTTCTGGCAGGAGTGAGGTTAATGATAGTACGATGAAAATAATCTTTGTTTCCCATGCTTCTTCCCTCACCGGCGCGCCGAAAGTGGTGTTCGAGTTAGCGAAAATCTTTGCCAGCCGCCATCAGGTGATTTTCGCAACTAAGAAAGATGGTCCGCTATTACAGCAGGCAATGCAGGATAATCCCGAGGGAATCAAGTACTTCAATATCAATAACAGCCACGAAGTGCGCCTGAGTCCTTTTCAGGAAAAGGTGGAAACGGCAAAAGCATTTATCTCGGAGCACCAACCGGATTTAGTTTACGTCAACTCCGTGGCTTCGGGAGAGTGGGTGGTGGCTTCGAGGTTGTGCGGGGTTAAAAATATTTTCCACGTTCATGAGATGCGCGATGAATGCCTCAGTTTGCTGCGGGTTCGATGCGCAACACTGGATATTATGAACTATGTGGATTTATTGGTTTGCGTCTCTCAAGATGTGGAACGGGACGTGCGATACTTTTTTGACTCGATGCCACCAGCTTGTACGATCGTCGATCACTTTTTTGATTGCGAAAAGATACAGTTGCGATCGCAAGTTGAGGAATCCTTGCCGAAAAATGCAAAGGGTGGCATAATAAGTCGAAATCGACCCATTATTTGTGCCTGTGGAGTGGCATCCGATCGCAAAGGAACGGATATCTTTTTTGACACGGCAATTCGGCTGCCTCAAATTCAGTTTCTCTGGATCGGTAAATGGCATTCTACGGATATTGCTCACAATCCTGTTGAGGAGAGATACGAACGGGAGCAACTTGATAACTTTTTCATTTCCGGGGAAGTAACGAATCCTTACTTCTATCTCAATTTAGCGGATTTATTCGTTCTCTGTTCCCGTGAAGATCCGCAGCCGTTGATTGTCTTTGAAGCGTTGATTTTAGGGAAACCTGCGGTGTGTTTCAGCCACGCGGGGGGAAGTAAGTTTATTCTCGATCGATTTGGGTATGTTTTGCATGGAGAAGCGAGTATCGATCGATTGGTTTCGTTTATCGAAGGCTTGTTTCCTTCAACAGGCGATCGGTTTGAGTCGGGATGGTTGACGGGTGTGCAGAAATTAATGCTCGATCGATATGATAAGCGAGAGGTCTTGCCAAAGTTTGAGCAGCTTATTGAGGCGATTCGATAGTAATTATAAACACTTTTTGCCATTATATATATTTAATTAAATATAAAAGATGAAAATACTGGTAATTGGAAAACCTAAAAGTGGAACATCCATGCTAGCTGGCAGAATAAAAACGGGTATGGATGCTTATTTAGGTCTTGATTCTCAGCTATTATTTGAACCAAAAGAAAACGATTGGTTGAATAAAGTTCAAGATAATAACATTACGAAAATTTTGTACACATCCAGTCCTAAAAATATTTCAAATATTGAAGAGGCAAAAAAGATAGGCGTTCATTTTGACAAGAAAATTATTATTTGCCGAGACCCAAGGGATATTTTGATTAGTGGGACGTTATATCGTTGGTTTTATGGTCATAAGCCGAAAGAAGAATACTTTAAGCAAGCTTTTGATTTAGTATGCCAAAAAGAAAAAAATCCTTCTTCAGTCAACTTGTATGAAATATCTACTATTAGTATTCGTCAAGGTCGCCACAAATTATTAAATAAATATAAAGAGAGTCTAAAAAATGAATACAATATTTTTGTTGAAGACACTTTAAAACTACATAAAGAAGACTGGTATGTGGTGAAGTATGAAGATGTAATAACTAATCAAATTAACTCACTCAATCAATATATAGGTTTTGAAATTCCTCAAGAAATAAATTCTACTAAAAGAGTTTTTCGGATAACAGCTCGTTCTAAAAAATATGGCAATTGGAGAAACTGGTTCACTGAAGATGATATAACTTTTTTCAAGCCTGTGTTTAACAATACATTGAACCAATTAGGGTATGACATCAATGATTGGGAACTTAATTCCCCACAACAGATTTCTTCCGAAACCGCATCGGAATACATGAAAAGTATATTTGACAGGAAAATTTTGAAGGATAATTAGTGCAATATTTTTTAGCGATTCTATATTCTATATAGATGCTGATGATTAAAATTAAGCTAATAGTCTAAGATTACTTATAATTAAATTGAAAAAATAATTATATGTTCGCACTCGATTTTACTTTAGTTTGAGACCATGAAAGATCCGATTGTCATATTGGGACCTGGAAGGTGTGGTAGTACCCTATTACAGAGAATTTTGAATACCTCAAGTGAGATTACAATTTGGGGAGAGCATTCGGGTTTTTTGGCTAAGCTATCTGAGTCCTATTATATATTAACAAAAGATAAAGGAATACAACAAAACTTATATTCTCGATCGAGACCTCTCGACCCTTCAATTGTCACGGGTCAATTAAGCAATTATTCCATCGATATTAGCTGGATTAATCCATTCGATTGCGAAATAGCTAAAGAAGTCTATATCAATCTAATCGTTCAGCTATTTGCTCGAAAAATAAATCCAGAACAAGTAGCTTGGGGATTTAAAGAAATTCGATATACCCAAGAAGATCCGGCATTAAAAATGATACTGGAACTTTTTCCAGAAACTCGGATCGTTTTTTCAATTAGAAATCCGTTTGATGTGATTAAAAGCATGATACTTGCTTGGGTTCCACCCACTCGGCTCGAAAAAAAATTTCAAAAATCGGAAAGTCAAGTTGCTCTCAAAACTGTTCTTCACTACGCCAAGCGATGGAACGATGTGGCGAGTAGTTTTCAGTATTGGATCGCGCAACACCCAAACTGGAATTATCATATCGATCGATACGAGCATCTCGTACAAGCTCCAGAGTCAGTAATTAAAGAACTTTTTGAGTTTCTAAATGTTCCCATGCCAGACACAGCACTCAAGCCAATGTCTGCGAAAGCGGGAAAGTCTCCAAAACGGACTACAAGTTACGAACCGAAGGTGCGGCACGCAATCTACAGCGCGCGTCACCAGATTTGGGATTTACTCGAAAAACCCGCTGAATATTTTAATTACGAGCTAGACAGCGTGAATTCTTTTAATGCTTAACGATAGCCAACTGGTTTGATCTAGTTATTAAAATGGTAAAGATTATGCAATCTCCACAATTCAAAGTTGTTATTGTTATAACAGTCAAAAACGAAGCCGCTTATTTACTTGAATGGATTGCATACCATAGAGCGATCGGAGCTGACCATTTCCTCATTTATAACAATGACAGTACCGATGAAACCCCCCAAATATTACAGTGTCTTGACAAATCCGGAATTATTACTTATGTAGAATGGCCCAGTCAACCGAATTGTAACAACCAACTTGAAGCTTATCGCGATGCTTGCAAGCGTTTAGATGGAAAATGCGAATGGGTCGCTTTTATTGATTGTGATGAATTCATCGTTCCCACTCAGGATAGCGACTTACCAAGCTTCTTATCGAAGTATGAAGATGTAGCTGGTCTTGCCGTTAACTGGAAGCTATTTGGCTCTTCAGGACACCTGAGTAAAACGGAGGGTTTAGTGATGGAGCGATTTACTCGGTGTGCAAGTTCGGATTTTCATATGCATCAACGTTTTAAAACCATTGCTCGCCTGAAATTTCTGAAGGACGTTGGAATTCATATGTGTGAATTCGAGCCAGGGGAAACCTATTGCTATGCAGATCGCGTTCTTACTCCAAAAAAGCGTCTAGGGAGAGGAGAACATATTACCTACGATCTGATTCAAATTAATCACTATTTTAATAAAAGTCGAGCAGAATGGGATTTAAAAAGAGCGAGAGGACGAGCAACTCAAGATGTAGACGGTTTAAGTAAAATTCGAAAAGAACAAGGATTTAATCTCCACGATCGAAACAAAGAAAAAAATTTATCAATTCTTGATTTTTTAGAAACAACCAAAAAAGAAATAAAAGGCTTAAAAAATATACTGAACTTACATTCAATTCAGACTTTTATCTCAACACCAAAAGATACGATTAAAATCTCACAATGGTTACCATTAATAAAGTACAATAAAAAGTTGTTGGTTGGCTCTCATATAGGTTTACCTAAGGTGGGAGCAGAGGTCGAGTCAACGTCGGTTAAGATTTCGGGTTGGGTTCTCGGACGAGATGCAACAGCCACTACTGTAGAGATTATCTGTAATGGTCGTATTTTATCTGAAGCTTCTGTTGATAAAGCTCGTCCCGATGTAGCAAAAGCACATCCAACATCTCCACATGCTCAAAACAGTGGATTTTCAACTTCAGTTTCCCTAATGGGGATGCCTAGCCAATCGGTGATTCTCGTTCAAGGTATTTTAGAAAATGAGAGTCGCGTGCCGCTCTATCTAATTAAATATCATAGTTCTGAAAATTCTTTAACTGTTAATGAAATTGAACCTGAGAAATACCAATTAGCCAAGACTCCACTGCTGACACCCAAAGCAAATAAGTTTTTGAAAGATTTTTTATCTAAGAATATAGATGCTAGAGTTTTAGAGTTTGGTAGTGGAGCATCGACTGTCTGGCTATCAAAGCGGACTGGAAATCTGGTTTCCATCGAACACGATCGAGATTGGTACGATAACGTTAAAAATTCTATCGAACAACATGAATCATGTAGCTCGGTAGATTTAAAAATTTTACCCACTCCTTACTATTCAGTTTGCAATGAATTTCCCGACGAACACTTTGATGTAATTATTGTCGATGGTCGAGATCGAATCAAATGTCTAGAATCCTCAATTCGGATTTTGAAAAAAGGAGGATTTTTGATATTAGATGATGCTCAACGAGCACGCTACGAAAAAGCGGCTTGGTTACTTCAAGATTGGGAATTTACCCGATCGATTAGCCCAACACGTCAAACCCATTGGTGGCAAAAACCGCTAAAGTTTGAGGCTCTTGCTTCAGACTGGAGCAAAGTACTCGAACAAAATTCTATTCGATTGTATGCAGGAGATTTAACTGGACGCGCGCGCAAAGATGGATGGGTTGGGGTGAGTAATAGAAAATCAGACGAGAATCATATCCAGCATGACTTAACCAAACCCTTCCCCATTCCCGATGCAGTCGTTAATGCATTTCTATCCGAAGACGTTTTTCAGTTGATTCAGCCCTATAAGCTCTTAACCGCTACATTTCCCGAACTTTACCGCATCCTCAAGCCCGGTGGTTTTATACGGATGGCATTACCGGACTATCGTTGCGATTTGTTGCAAGATGGCGTTGGGAAAGACGATCGATCGCAATCTGGTTCTGCAAACTCAAATATTGCTCATCGCGGTCACGTTTGGTTTCCCACCTATGAAACCCTCAAGGGATTAATCGAACTCTCTCCACTTCGCGATTGCCAAGTGCACTGGTTGCATTATTACGATACCAACGGCGAACCCGTAATGAATGAGATTGACTATTCAAAAGGATTCGTGAAAAGAACGCCCGATAACGATCCTCGCGTTCAAAATCCTCGCCGTCCGATGTCGATTGTGGTCGATCTTTATAAAGTTTCAATTTAGCTTGGGGTAGAAAAACTAGCTCGATCGAACTTTCAAAATTAGACCTTAAGAAAAAATACAAAAATGGGCGATCGTCTGACCTCACAGAAAATCAAAGTAGAAGCAAGAAGGCAAGAATCTAAAACCTTCATTGAGGCAGCGAGGCAATTTATGGAAAAAGGTAATCTTCAAGAAAGCCTGACTTATTTTAAAAAAGGCATCTCAATCGAAGAAGATTTGCCTGCGCAGGTTTACCACGAAATTGGTAATCTATTGGTAAAATTAGGTCAGCCATTAGAAGCTATCGTATATTATGAGAACGCTTTAAGTCGTAATCCAAGCAATCCTCATGTTCTATATTTAAAAGTTGGTAATATTTTCAAAAGTAATCGAGAATTTGATAGCGCGATTAATGCCTATAAAAAATCGCTTCAATTTAAACAAAATTGGCATCAGCCCTATGAAAAACTAGCAGAATTAATGGCTAAAAAATCTCTATTAAAGGAGGCGATTGGATACCAAGAAATAGCCGTAAAACTAGCTCCAAAAAACGAACGCTCTAGATTTAATTTCATTAACTTATGTAAACGCAATGAAAATCAGTTGGGACTAGAAAAATATAACTATCAAGTTATTTCTTTAGGTCTGGATTGTTTATCAAGAACTTTACCGACTAGATGGGGAATTAAAAAAGTTAAATCGCAAGGAGAAGTCAGTATGCCCTTCGATTTATCTGTTCATCCTTACTCCAGTATTTGTGCGCTAATAGAAAATGATTTTCGGGACTATTTAAATCCCGATTTATTGAAGGTATTTACCAGTAAAAAAAAATCTATATCGTGGATAGAAAATTCTCAATATAATTGTTCTTTTAATCACGAACAAGGAAATTATTGGTCGGATAATAAATTTAAAAATTTCATCGAAAGATATCAAACTAGAATTCACAATTTTTATAATGCTATCGATCGAGGAAATATTGTTTTTATCTTACATGTCTCTAAAAATAGCGTCGATATATCTTGTCTGTTATATATACTAGAAAGTAAATTTACTAATTTATTTTTTAAGCTTGTTGTGATTGATACAAGTATTCAAAATAAATCGATAAAAGTTGTAAATAGTTTGACAAGCTCAAATCTTGTAACAATCCAAGTTTCTAGACCTTATAAAGGCTATAAATGGCCGAATCCGACTCATTATCAATCCTCAGCTGGACTATTATTTGAAGAAAATATATCAAATTCTATCATTAAAGTGATTAAAGAAAATTTTCCCCAAAAATAAAATCTTAAACTTAACTAAAAATCAAAATTTTTTTCTTGATTAAATAATTAAAACAATCAATCAAGTCAACAAATTAAATTTTAATCTTTATTAGCTTTTCCAGCTCTTCGTTATAAGGTTGAAAATACTCATCCAGCCTTTGCTTTACTTCTGGGGGAGGTTCCGGATAATTACTCTGAAAAACCGGTTGAACATCTCTGAGTAAAAAGTCTTGTAACCCCAGAAACCCAAAAACCTTTTCAACAAATCGATCGGGATCGGTTTCCAACTCGTGATAATCTAGAACTAGTATCTGCTCTTTAGGGAACACCTCAAACCAGTTTTTCAGGTGCTGGGCGTATAATCCGTTTCTAATGTAGTGCTCGGTTGAAGAGAGTGGCTTTTTCCCAATCTTTGCCAGTTCTGCTTCGCTAAAAGCTGTCTCGATCGATCTCTTTTCATTTTGCACCCGCTTCACCTGGTGGTAGTACTGGGAGATTGCCCGATCGGTGGGATTTCTCAGAGAGGCGATAATTTTGGTGTTGGGGAAGAATTTTCGAACTCGTGCCGGTGCTTCTGGATCAACTAAATACGTGGGACTGGCTTCTCCGGTTAATAAAGGTTTGCCCTGCAGATTTTCCCGAACTGGGGAAAACTGCGAGAGATACCAATCCAATCCTCGATCGAAATACAGAGTGAAGAAATGTAGCTCTTTGGGATAGCGACGAATGACGCGAGGATGATGGCTGAGATAATCGTAAATTGCCGAGGTTGCCGCTTTCATCGCGCCGATAATCAGAAAGTCGGGACCGAGTTTTTCCACCGAATCGTATTCGAGGAGCTGGCAACTGAATTGAACTCGGAAAAGTGGTTCTAGGCTACCATCTTCAAAAACTGCTTGGATGAGGAGTTGCGAGGCTTCCGTCTCGCAGATAGCTTCCATTGCCAGTGCTGTGGAAAAGCCGACATTTTCTGGAGACACCGAAACATCTGAATGCGCTTTAAGTACGTCCGGACGGGGATGATTTAACTGGGTCTTGTGTAACAGTTTACCTTCAACGATAAACTCAAGAGATACGATCGGGGACTTTTTGCTGAGTACCCACCCTGCGAATGGTAAATGATGAGTATCGTAATTATCTCCTTTTCTGGGGCGATCGAGATGGTAGGCGTAGATCGAGCCGGAATTTTTCGAGCCAAGTCGAGTGAAGTCGAGAATCCGAACGATTGGTTTTTGCAGCATTTTCTCAGTCCTAACGTGATGAATCAATAAGTATAGCTAAGCACCGTGGCGCTGATGAGAAATTGAAAACTGAGAAGCTAGACACAGTAGAGCTTTTACTGAGGGCTGAAAGCTGAATGCTAAGTGCTCTGGGCTATATTTGCTCGATCGTTTTCATCGAGTTCGAAATAGAAAACAATGTTAGGAATCTGGGCTACCTTCGAAGACTCGCCACCTGCCAGGAATGACGAGATTCTCCTTCAACCGATCGAACCCTGGTATCGGGCTATTCTCAAAGCACAGACGCAATTAACTCTCTCCACTCGAGGGAGTTACTTAAACCGTGAAAATCTAGTTCGCAATCGTATTCTTTGGTATACCAAACAAATGTTTGTACCCAAGCCGATAGGGTTTTAGAAACCGAAAATGGCGAGTACTCGATCGATTTTTTTAGATACCGAACCATCTCGCGAGTGCGGTTAGTATAGCACAATCGCCACGCAATCCACACAAGAGTAGCGTAACAGGATAACTGTTCCACATCTCGCAAATGGTCGGGTAAATCGGGTCGCTCGAAAAAGTTGCGCCGCACGGCCCAGGATTCCTCCGCTTGCACGAGGGTATTGAGAGAATCGTTGCGATCGTGCTGTCGGTAATCGACAGTGATTTGTCGCACCCAAGCCGTCTGGCAACCCATCAGCATCAGGCGCTGCACCAAATCCACATCGCAGGCTTGCTTGTATTGCGAATCCAGAGGGCCGACACGATTAAGACAAGTGCGGCAAAACATCATCGCGCTGAAGAGAACCGGCATCCATTGCAACCAACCAGCCGCATCTAGGGTAGGGACGTGGTGCCACATTTCTACGTTCGACTGGGGTTTGCCCTCGGCATCGACCCGCTGCCAGCCGCTATGAACGATATCCACCTCCGGATTCTCCTCGAAACTCGCCACCTGAAGAGCGAGTTTTTCGGGGTAGCAGATATCATCTTGATCGAGGAAAACGACGAACTCCCCACGAGACTCTTGCAGACCTCTATTTCGGGCCGCTGCAACCCCTTGATTGGCTTGGGGAATGTAGCGCAGGCGATCGAAATAAGGTTCGAGAACTTGGCGAGTTCGATCGGTAGACCCATCGTCGATGACGAGAATTTCAAAATCTCGATAGGTTTGACATAACACGCTTTCGACAGCCTGGACGATATAGCGATCGCCGTTGTAGGCGGGGATGATAATGCTAACTCGGGGGTTGGGAGTGTTTAAAGTGTTTGAAACCATGGAATGCTGTATCTCGATTTGGGGCGAATGTCTCGAGTGGAGTTCCGATCTCGGGTAATGCACCACTGCCGCAATCTTGAGGAGGAATGAGTAAATCCCTTAGAAGCAAGCTATTTAACCTCAACCTCAACCTCATACCGTTTCCCTGACCCGTGGGGTAAATTGTTGAACGAGAGATTCCGGGATTAGCTCGACTTGTCTGAGCCAATAACTCCACCACAGAGGCGATCGCGCATCATTTCACCGGGGCAACTCCCTCCTTGAGAACCCTTACGACAAAGCTCGATCGAACTCAAATCTTGCCTCAATTCAGGTCAATTTTGAGTCAATTCTAAAGTTATACATAACTTATACGCGACTTGAACTCCAAAACGAACACCCGCATTTCATTATAAATATCAGTTACACCCCTAATAGACATGTCCTACCGCCCTTACTGGTTACTCAAACTAGAGAGGGTGATTTTTTTTGAGGGTGCGCACCTGGGATGTTGCTGGGTTGAGAAAGCTTAAGAATTCGATCTCGCCTGGGAACTGATGCTCTGTGAGAAACCGATTATTTTCCCCAGCCTGAAAGATCCTTCTCCAAAACATCAGCGCGCAACAGGACACAATTTGCGATTTTTCCAGGAACGTCTCAGAGGAAAGTTTCAGCTTAGCAGTACAAGTACGGAGTCTTGAAGGCAATTTTAAAAAACCGTCCGTAAAACAACGTATAAGATGATGCGATCGAAGTCGATCGCGATCTCGTTTCCAGCCAAGAATTCGGAATTGAAGATCGACGAGACCTTAAACGCCCGACATCGCGCTCTTGATGCCGAGTTGAATTTCAGCACAATAACGGATAGAAAATATCATTTGAGTCATTTAAAATTTGAGATATAGCGCTCGCGAAATCATAACGCAGCGTATGGATGAAAAATCAATAAAACTTGTAGACTGTATCCATCGCCTCAACGTTCATCGTACAGTCTACAAAAAACACTCCAATTTATTTTGGCTCTAGACTAAGCTCTAACTTAAATATGCTATTCTACATTCGCTCTCAGAATTTAGCAAAAAATATACAAGATTTTTTCCTAAAAACGATTAAGAGTGTTCTCTTCATTGCTTCTTTTGTCATTGTACTTGTCTTAATTCTTCCTTTGGCTTGGCTCTCTGAAAAAGTTCTAGACAGTCATCCAGATAAAAATGAGACCGATCGATGATGACGCTGATGTATTGGAAAAGGGTGAGGAGACGAAAAATCTGAGGTCGGTCCTAATATTACTCTCGAGGAAACATTTTGATTCTCTCGATCGCGATTGTAGGTGACGGGTTTAGCTTGTGAGACACTTGTCAATAATAATGGGTTACTCGAAAACGATTTTAGATTTGGTGTCTTCAAGATGAGCATCGAGCTGTTATCTAAAATCGTCGAAATCTGAATCCTCGATTGAGCAGTAATACTTAATTTTTGGACTTAAAAACTTAGATGTAGCATGGTTCTCGTCTAATATTTAATCATTTTTGCCAAAGCCAACTTGTTTTTAGAGCGCTAATTTTTAGTTCGGGACTTAGAGATTCACTTTTAGCCATCCGCTTTACAGAAACTCAAGTGAAGAACATCATTTTGCGGTACCGATTCAGCAATCGAAAATAGTCTAAGTATTTAACCCCTAATTATGCATGTAAATAAAGAATAAAGAAATTAAAAAGTTTGCGTAAAAGTTCGATCGAAAATTATTAGAGTTCGAGACCAACCTTGTACGATTACTGAAGTTATACATGACTAGATAGTGATGTATTTTGCGTGAGTCTATTGAACTTGAGTCTTAACGAATCATGATGTTATCTAACCCGAAGCTCTTCAACCTAAAACAATTGGCGATCGCCACCAGTACCCTCACCAGCTTAGGAATTCTGGCGACTACTCCAGCTCGTGCGGCGATGGTTGAATTCGATCTGAAGTTTTTTGAGAATGACGTACAAGTCGGTTTTGGGGAATTTAGCTACGATGACGCGCAACCCCTCGAAGAAACTTTTGTCGGTGAGGTTGGAGTGTTCGAGATTGTTGCGAAAGATGGATGGTTCGAGCTAACGAGTTTTTCGGCAACCATCGGAGATTTATCTTGGGATTTAGGGGATTCTGTTTTTGATGCGATCTCTTGGATTCCAGAGCCACCCGATTTTTCTTTGGGGGGTGTTTCCTACGATCGTGAAGGGGTACCGAAGCTTCAAAATCATTGGCTATTTGGCGGTGTTATAACATTGCCCGTCATGGCAATGTTTCCCGATGGGAGTTGGTTTCAATCCGAACAGGTGAATAGCCTCGTAGGAACCTGGGAAGCCGAAGCGCGCGTCACGGTCACTCCCGTTCCAGAACCCTCCACAACGCTCTTAATGTCGGGTTTGGTCTTGGGAGGTGGCAGCCTGCTCAAAAAACGCAGCAGTGGTGCAAAACACAGCGCAAACGGACGCGGATAAGACCAGAGCAATAGCCGTCGCTAGATCGGACGCGCACACAAGTGACCGTGCGCTTCGGGGGTGGAGGAAACCCGAGAAGCGACCGGAGGCAGAGGGAGAGTGAATGGACAACGGACAATTTACAGTGGGTTATTTACAACCCTCTTCTCCCTTATAGTTCTATTCACTGTAGTGAGGGACTTGCCAAAAAATAAGATACCGATCTGCTGTAGGGGTCAACGGCCGCATTCCCCCTACGGTTGGTATGTTATTTTCCCGCAGATCCCTTAGGACACTTCCAGCAATCGTATCGTTGGAAACGCGAGTAAGATGTTTGTGCGCTCCGCACACGCACGCGCGGCGCGCACTATTGTCCTAACGGGACTTAATACGGCTATATCTCCCCCCTGGAGCGTCACCCCTTCACCTAACAGGGAATGGTTTTTGACCATTGGGCAATTGTCGGTGATGAGGTCAAGGAAAATGCAAGGGTTCGGCGATGGCCAGCAACGCCTGCTCCCCCAGCTCAAATCCATCCAACAGTTAAAAACCATTCCTTGTCAGCACCGCTTCCCCCCATCTACCCCGGAATCGAGATTCCCCGATTTTGGTTTTTTTTCTTCGATCGCCCCCAAAAGAGTTGACAGGTACCCCAAGTTACTTTAATGTAAGAAGTCGCGATTGAAATTCGCATCCAGCGGAACTGGCGGAATTGGTAGACGCGCTAGATTCAGGTTCTAGTGTTCGCAAGGACTTCCGGGTTCAAGTCCCGGGTTCCGCATCCAGCCATTAGTACGTATAAAATCGAAGTCGATCGAGACTTCTAAAACGAAAGCAGAGTTGGGTTCTCCAGCTCTGCTTTCAAGTGTTAGATATTGAAGGGATGTTGGACGGTTCGTCCTCAGTCAACTTTGGCGCGATTGTCAGATGACTCCGATTCAGAGGTTTCATCGTGGATATACCCACTACTGGGTAACTCTAAACAATACCCCGCACCATAGACGGTTTTAATGAATTGAGGATGACGGGGATCGGGTTCCATTTTCGTTCTCAGATGGCGAATATGGACTCGAATCGTCTCAATATCGTCATCGGGATCGTAACCCCAAACTTCTTTGAGAATTTCGCTGGGGGACACGGTCTGACCGTGACGCTGAAGCAAACAGTGCAACAGCTCGAATTCCAAATGGGTGAGTTTGACGGTTTTATCGAACCAAATGGCTTCAAACCGTTCCGGGACGAGCGTCAGCGCTCCGTAACTGAGAATTTCCGTGTGTTTCGCCGCTTGGGGGATGCGATCGGTTCGTCGCAACAGCGCTCGCACGCGGGCAAGCATTTCTTCTAGCTCGAAGGGCTTGGTCAGATAATCATCAGCACCGGCGTTGAAGCCTTCGACTTTATCCTGGGTCTGACCCAAGGCGGTCAACATCAATATAGGAATATCCGCGGTACGTTCGTCGCGACGTAAGCGCTGGCATACGGTAAATCCATCAACCCGAGGCAACATCAGATCGAGCAGTATCATGTCGGGCACGAGCTGAACCGCTAGCGCCTGACCTTTGATACCATCTTCGGCCTGACTCACTTCGTAGCCAGCCATCTCTAGATTGACAGAGACGAGTTCTGAAATTGCAGGGTCATCGTCGATGACGAGTATCCGGGGCATCACTCACCATAAAGAAATGTGTACGATCGAATTGAGCACGAAAGCCAATAATTTTGACGCTTCGTTTACAACTATTAAATAGTATAAAGAAGACTGTCATAATTATAAGCAAACATGACAGATTTCTGCGAGAGAGAATTCTGTTTTGGTAAAAATACGATACAAATCTCAAAAGATCTGCCCGTTCGCTAGGAAATTCGATCGCTTTGAGAGTCGATTTGCCCCGCCCGAACCCCCAAAATTTGGGAGGTTTTCAACCACTGAGCGTCAAATGCCCCCAGGTGGGTGGTGGTAATGAGCGTTTGGAAGCGATCTTCAATGGCTTCGAGCAATTGATTTTGGCGGTTGGGGTCGAGTTCGGCAAGCACGTCATCGAGTAGCAAGACAGGAGGTTCCCCCACCACCTCTTCGATTAACTTCAACTGAGCCAACTTCAGCGCCAGTACCAGGGTGCGCTGTTGCCCTTGCGAGGCGTATTGGCGGGCGGGAGTCTCGTTAATCAAAAGCGCCACTTCATCTCGATGGGGGCCCACCAGGGTCGTGCCGCGATGGTATTCGGCGATCGCTTTTTCTTGGATGCGATCGAGAAACCCTTGCCGCAGAACCTCTGGTTTTTCCCACATCCCCAGCGGTTCCGGCAAGGTGACATTGGCCGCATACCGAATCGATAACTGCTCCGCTCCACCGCCAATAGAATCGTGCCAGGCACGGGCGATGGGGGTGAGGCGTTCGATGGCCCGCGCCCGCCGACGCATCACTTTCGTCCCCAGTGTCGCCAGTTGAACGTTCAACACCGGTAGTGCCGAATCCGTTCCAGGGGGCATGGAAAACTGGGAATCGCGGTTCTTTCTTAACAGGGCATTGCGTTGGCGCAGAACTCGCTCGTACTGTTTTAATAGATGGGCGTAGAGGGGTTCGAGCTGGACCACCAAACCATCCAACCAGTGCCGTCGGGATTCGGGGCTACCGCGCACCAATTCCAAATCGAGGCTGGAAAACTCGACCACATTGAAAATGCCTAAGAAATCCAATTGTCGTCGGCACCCTTGACGATCGACGGCCACCGTACGCCGTCCGGTTCTGCGCAGGGTGACGCTCAACTCGATGGGGGCAATTAGTCGATCGACGAGACCGCAAACCCGTCCCACATCAGTCCCTTCGCGGATTAAATCCCGATCGCTCGCGCTGCGATAGCTTTTGAGGGTGGAAAGTAATGCCGCGCCTTCGAGGAGATTGGATTTGCCTTGGGCGTTGTCTCCGACCAAAATCGTTTTCGGCGCTCTGAACTCCACGTGTCGATCCCGATAGTTGCGAAAGTCTCGCAGGTGCAGCCTTTTTAAATACACGATCGGGAAATATTCGGAATCAGGACGCAGAATGGAGAAAAGAGAAACAGGGAATGGGTCAAGGTTATCACATTACCACCGTCTAAAGTCATACCCGATCGAGGTATGCCCAATTCGGTCGATCGCCTCCGCGCGAACGGAACCACCCACTTCATAAAGAAGTTTGCATCTGGCTAGCTGACTTCATCGAGTTAATTATGAGTGCTTGTACCAATGAAACCGATCGACCTTCTGAGATACCTGGCGATGGTCATAATTTTGGCAGCAGCCTATGTTGGGTTGAGCCAATCGATCGCCCTTTGGGCGAACCCCGTTGTCCAACAGGCTTTAGTCGGGGTTCCCACCAGCATCGCCCTCGCCATCGCCATCTTGATGGGAAAACAATATTGCGCGGCTATCTTTTTGGGAAGCGCGTTCGCCGCTGGGTTCGAGGGAATGCCTTGGGGCATTGCGATCGCGATCGCCAGCACTCAGGCGATTTCTGCGTGGGTGGGGGCGACCCTACTCGCAGCGAGGGACTTCGATCGGGAGTTGAGTCGCACTCGAGATGTCATCTGGTTTGTCGTTCTGGCCGGATTAACATCCACTCTCTTGGAAACGACCTTTGAAACTTTTATTCAATGTGGTGCGGGACTCGAGACCTGTAGCAGCGTGCGGCGATTGTTCTGGTCGGGTTGGATTGCGATGACCGCAGCAGTGTTGGTTGTGGTGCCGATATTTTTGACCCTGTTCGTCCGCCACCAGGATTTGATGCCCCATCCATCCCAATGGTCTCGATGGCGAAGATTGGAAGCCATGAGTCTGGTGCTGTTACTACTTCTGGTCAGTTGGACGATTTTCGCCTCCCGCACCCGCGTTTACATGGCCAGCTACCCGTTGGAATACCTGCCGTTTCCCCTACTCGTGTGGACGGGATTGCGCTTTGGCAAGCGGGGAACGGTCTTCGCAAACGTGCCGATCGCGATCGTCGCAATTTGGGGCATTGCCCGCGACAGCGGTCCCTTCCTCCTCCACGGCAACGGAGATTTTGGGGCGGTCATTTCCCTACAGATTTTTACCGGTGCTTTGTCCGTCACGTCCCTGGTGTTGGCGACCGCGATCGTCGGTCGCCAGCAGGCGGAGATGTACCTCCAGCAAAGTCAGCGCAATCTCGCCAACGCCCAGCGAATCGGTCAGTTGGGAAGCTGGGACTGGAACGCCATCGACGGTCGGTTGCGCTGGTCTGAGGAAATGTATCGGATTTTGGGTGTGACTCGCCAACCGGGATTGCCCGACTGGGAACGGCGGCTGGAATTGGTGCATCGCGACGATCGCGCCACGGTTCGGCAGTGCCGGGAACGAGCTTTAACAGAAGCGAGCGCTTACTGCCTCGATTACCGGATGTTCCGAGGGGATGGGGAAGAGCGCATCGTTCGCGAACGGGTGGAAGTGCAAGGACATTTAATCACCGGAACCCTGCAAGATATTACCGAACACAAACGATCTGAAGAACTCAGACAAGCCAAAGAAGCAGCGGAAGCGGCTAACAAAGCCAAAAGTGCCTTCTTGACCACGGTGACTCACGAACTTCGCACCCCGCTCCACGCCATTATCGGTTATAGCGAGATTCTCGAAGAAGAAGCCCTCGAACTCGGTCAGCGGCTGTTACTTCAAGATGTGGGGAAGATTAAAGCTGCAGGCAAACATTTGCTCTCTTCCGTCGACGACATTCTCAGTATCTCCAAAATTGAAGCGGGGGATATCAAATTGCACCGGGAACCGATTGAGGTGTCGAAGTTGATCTGGGAAGTTGCAGCGACGGTTCGATCGCTCGTCGCCAGAAATGGCAATACCTTAGACATCGATTGCGACGAGAGTCTGGGTCATATCTGGGCCGATCGCGCTAAAATCCAAAAAGTTTTGCTCCATTGCCTGAGCAACGCCAGTAAATTTACCCGCAACGGTCAAATTACCCTAAAAGTGTATTGGGACGCCTCCCAAGAGCCAAAAGAGCCGCAGTCCTCAAAATCGATCGCATTTGCCATTAGCGATACGGGCATCGGCATGGCACCGGAGCAACTACCTCAGGTGTTCGAGCCATTTTCCCAAGCTGATTCTTCGATCGAGCGCAAATACGAGGGAACGGGACTGGGTTTAACCATCACCAAAAAGTTATGTCAGTTGATGGGGGGAGATATTACCGCCGAAAGCCAACCCGAGATCGGATCCACTTTTACCATCTCTCTTCCCGTAGAAACGATCTAGGGGGAGCGTGGGGGGAGAATTAAAAATGCACGCATTCAAAATTCAAAATTCCAGGTTTTCCGCGTCACCGTGTCTCTGCGTCTCCGCGTCTTCCCCCTCTCCCTTATCTCCCTCCAAATCACCCATCACCATGTCCCAATTTTGCATTTTTAATTTTTAATTTTTAATTATCTCCCCCGTCGAGATCTCAAAATCTGACCGGCCAACACGGCTGCCCCAAAACCATTATCGATATTCACCACCCCAATTCCCGGCGCGCAGGAATTGAGCATCGTCAGGAGGGGGGCAATGCCATCGAAACTGGCACCGTAGCCGATGCTGGTGGGAACGGCAATCGTCGGACAGGCCGCCAAACCCGCCACGACACTGGGTAGGGCCCCCTCCATCCCCGCCACCACGATGATGACATCTGCAGCGGCGATCGCATCTCGGTAAGCCAGCAGTCGGTGAATCCCCGCCACCCCCACATCCGTAATCCGCTGCACCGAAAAGCCGCTGAGTTCGAGCGTTACGGCCGCTTCTTCAGCCACCGGAAGATCGGAAGTCCCGGCACAAAACAGGGCGATATTACCCGAATGCTGGGGTGGTGGCAGTTCCGGGAGGATGGCGCAAATCCGAGGCATCGCGTAGTATTCCACGTCTGGAACTTTCTCCCGCAGTTGCTCGTAAACCACCGGGGACACCCGCGTTGCCATCACCACCCCCCCATCTTGTCGCATCACCTCCATAATTTGGGCGATTTGTTCCGGGGTTTTATCCTGTCCCCAAATCACTTCGGGAAATCCCGTCCGCCGGCTGCGATGGCGATCGATTTTGGCAAAGTCCCCCACGGGTTCGAAGGTGACGTGTTTGAGTTGATCGAGGGCGAGTTCCGGCGACAGTTCCCCGGCAGCAACGGATTCGAGCAGAGATTGTAAAGTGTCGGCATTCATCGGCAACGAGCTGAAAATATTAATTGACGTCTAATATGAACGATCGCGCAACCCTGGTGAGAGTGCGGAATGGGGAATCGAATCGGTGGTCAAAAGTCACGAAAAAGTAAGAATTTGAGCGTTTATTACCCATTCGGCATCATTTGAGAATATCGTTGAGCCGATGTGAACGGTTCGGCGGGCACTACTCTTGGGGTTCCTCGGCAACATCGAGTTCGTATATGTTCCAGAACGCACCCCCCAGGGCAGAGAACTGCAAGTTTTCTACGGTATTGCGAACGGCAGCCATCGAGAAGGGATTCACCAGGTAAATAAAGGGTAAGTTTTCTTGGGCGAGAATCTGCGTTTTGCCGTAAATTTCTTTGCGTTTGGCTTCGTCAAATTCTTGTGCCCCGCGAATATACAACTGGGCGATTTCTCGCTCCCAATCGGCAATTTCGCGACCGACAATCGGGGGATCTTCACGATTTTGATTAAAAGAGTGCAATCGTCCCTCAGTCGACCAAATCGTCGTGCCGCCGTGGGGTTCGACCCCGCCGGTAAATCCGATTAGGTGGCACTCCCAGTTGAGGGAGTCCTGAATTTTGGTGACCAAAGTATTGAAGGCAATGGGTTGGAAATCGACTTTGATGCCGATTTTGGCTAAGTCTTGCTGAATTTGCACCCCAATCGCCTCTCGAATTTGATTGCCACTATTGGTAACGAGCTCAAATTGAACTCGATTGCCCCCAGCATCTTCAAGTTGTCCGAGGTTATTATATTTAAATCCGGCTTCTAATAACAGTTGCTTGGCTTTTTCGAGATCGTAATTGTAGGTGGGCAATCCTTCTTCTGGAGAAAGATAGTAAGGACTCGGCACGGAAATGGGAGAATGTTGCAGGCTTCCCAGTCCCCGATAGATATTATTAATCATCGTTTGCCGATCGATGGAATAAGCAATCGCTTTGCGAAAGTTTAAGTTGTTAAACCAAGCGGATTTGACGGGATTGACTAAGGGATTGCCCTTTTCATCTTTGGCTTTATTTAAGTTGAACGTAATAAAGGTTGTCCCCATCGCCGGACCATCTTCATGAATGGTAAAGTTTCCCCGCTCTTCCTCGCGCTTGAGAAGTGAAAAATAGGGCGGCGATACAGATATTGAGGTTAACCCACCCGATCGAAATTGTAAAAGCTGCGTATCTTGATTTTCGACAATTTGCCAAATAATCCGATCGATATTCGGCAACGCCTTCCCGGCATCATCTTTTCGCCAATAGTAAGGATTGCGCTCGAAAATTAATCGCTGACTGGGAATATATTCTTTCAGTTGGTAGGGGCCGTTTACCACTAGTTTTTCGGGGGGGGTATTGGTTCCCCAAGTGGATAAAAATAACGGGTTTCCTTTATCATCTAAAGTCTCGACCGACTCTCGTAGAATATGAGCCGGTAAAATCTCTGCCCCGCCCATCGCACGAATGACCGGAGAAAAGGGTTCGGGTAACGTAAATTCAACGCGGCGATCGTCTAACTTTTTTACCGTCGGCCGAGTCCCACTTTCACCAATCCGCAAAACGTCACCGGTGGGGGCGGGAATTTTATCGTTCAGATAAATATCTTGGAACGAAAACACCACGTCATCTGCTGTAATAGGTTCTCCATCCGACCATTTTAGATCCTCTCTTAGAGTGAAGACGATTTTCTTTTTATCGGCCGAAATTTCGGGTAAGGCTTCGGCAATTCCCGGCTCTATTTCTGCTTGCCCGTTTGAGATTAATAAGCCTTCATAGACGTAGCCAAAAATATTCGGAGATTCTTGGGAAAGGGCGGCGTTAAACGTTTTCGGATCGCTAATTTGTCCCAAAACAATTTGGGGAACTTGGGCCGATTCTGTTTTTAAGTTATCGGTGCTGCACCCAGACACGATCGCGATCGCCACAAACCCGATCGCCAACCCGATCGTTCGGCGAACGAGACTGAAAAAATGGGTGTTGAGATTTATCATGTTTCTCGGACTGAACGATCGTCTGTCAATATTTATAGCAGTTCGCGCCGGTATCATTACAAATTTTCAGTCATGGGGAATGGGGAATGGGCATTGGTGAGGCGGTTTTGCTTGTATGCTACTTGTGTCTTGGGGTGTGGGGTGTAGGGTGTAGGGTGTGGGGTTGGGGTGCGCGAAGAGAGTTGGTGTGGGGTCTGAGCATCGAGCGCTCATCGGAAACAGTCTAGATCCCAAGAGTCAACCGAGGGGTCACACTAAATATGGGGCTTGACAAACGAGCGATTTCCTGAAGCTTTCACCAATGGGGAATGGGGAATAGAAAATACCGATGTCTTCGATGATTGTAAAGAGACGGCGACCGTTGCGCGATAAATGTTACGGGTGAATTGTCCTCAATGACGCGCATCTGGACGATTGCATGTTGGTAAATTCCTCAAACTTTACTGATGGCTTTCTCCCCTAGAGGCAGTAACATCGATAACTGATGACGCATTTGGATGAAGCATTTGAGAGAGGTTAGAACTGCTGGCGATTTGTCAAGCCCCGCACCTAACACCCCACACCCCTTGAAAAAAGGCACACAACTTAACCTTTCACGAGTGTCGATTACGAGTTTTCGATCGCACTGAGCAAGGCAACGGCGTAGGCGGAAATTCCCTCTTCTCGTCCCACGGGACCGAGTTTTTCATTGGTGGTGGCTTTGATACCAATGCGATCGAGATCTAATTTTAAAACACTCGCGAGGCGATCGCCCATCGCATTCAAATGGGGTTTGAGTTTGGGACGTTCGGCAACCACCACCGAATCGATATTGCTCACTTCCCATCCCCGATCGCGAATTAGTTGGTTCACCTGGGCCAACAATACCAAACTATCGGCCCCTTTCCAGCGATCGTCCGTGGGGGGAAAGTAGTGACCGATATCCCCCAAACTCAATGCCCCCAGCATCGCATCCATTATCGCGTGAGTGAGGACATCGGCATCGCTGTGACCGAGCAACCCCAACTCGTGGGGAATTTCCACACCGCCTAAAATTAACCGACGATTCTCTCCCAAGCGATGAATATCGTATCCGTTGCCAATGCGAATGTCGATCTTCATTTCCCATCAGATATAGAGTGCCGACAAATTGTACAATAGAGCAATTCCATTGAGGAGAGCGATCGTGCCACAAGCCGTTGGAGTGATTGAAACCCTGGGTTTTCCCGCCGTCCTCGCCGCTGCCGATGCAATGGTGAAAGGGGCGCGAGTGACGTTAGTCTCTTTTGACAAAGCCGAACGGGGAAACTTCTTCGTGGCGGTTCGGGGAAGTGTCTCGGAAGTGAAGTCGGCGATGGATGCGGGACTCGAAGCCGCTGAAAATACCTATGGGGGTAAGGTGATGCTTCACTATACCGTCCCCAATCCCCCAGAAAATATAGTGACGGTTTTACCCATCCACTATACAGAAGCGAGCGAGCCTTTCCGATAGCCCCAGATCGATTGATTCGATCGAAGTATCCACAAGACTAACGAGACTTGAGGGCGGCTTCACACAACTTCGCGCTCCATAAAAACGACCGTACACCCCCGTACAATGAGCTACCCTGCCAGCACCCTCCGCGACGCTTTACCCTGCGCTCTACTCCGCAACGGAGGGCGATCGATCTCCAAGTGCCCGTTCGTCGCGCAGAGCGAGCGTCGCGTGGGAATAGCCGGTCGGGTATAGTATTCAAAGCAGGTAAAACCAACAAGTGTTAATCGCCGCCTGTCAACTCAAACAAATTCAAGAACAGAACCGGTGCGGAGGGGCATCCCGTATCGTTACTAAAGCTTACCGAGCAACCGAAGCAATAGCTGGTGTTGGTAAGAAGCCTGCGCTCTCGGGCACTTGGGAGCGTCGGGAGTATGTCACTGCGGTTCAACTCAAAATTCAATCTAGGAGAATAATAGAAAGTGACACAGCAAGCAGTGGGATCGTTGGAAACAAAAGGATTTCCAGGTATTTTGGCTGCCTCCGATGCAATGGTGAAAGCCGCGCGGGTCACCTTAGTCGGCTATATTCGCGTCGGCAGCGCCCGATTTAACGTCAATATCCGGGGAGATGTCTCCGAGGTCAAAACGGCCATGGAGGCGGGAATAGCCGCCGTAGAAACAGCTTATGGCGCAACCCTTGAATCTTGGGTGATTATTCCCCGTCCCCACGAAAATATCGTTGCTGTCTTACCCATCGATTTTTCGCCGGATGTGGAAGTCTATCGCGATGCCGTCGAAGGTCGGCGTTTGCCGGGATTGTCGGGAACGCGCACTTGAGGAAGCTTTCGGAGGCAGGGAACGAGAGATCTTCGTCAATTCCGCGCCTCCAAATTCCCGATCTTCAGACGAGCGGTTTCAGATCGCGATATTCGGCTTCCATCTCCTCGGCACTCAAACTATCCGCAGCCGTTTGGGGACTCCACAGCAACTCCAACACCATCAAATCTTCGGGCGGCATTCGAGTCAGGGTTTCGAGAATCCGTTTCAACCCAGAATGCGACAAGGCAGACTCGTCCCCGACACCATCCCATCCTCGCCAATCGCCAGCGATTCCCAGCAGCAGCGTCACCACAATGTAAGCCGGCGTACCCCTATCTTCAACCAGCGGTGGCGGAGTTTGGGCGATACAGCCGTCAATATTGGTCAGGGTTTCGGCGCTAAATTTACTGCGTTCTTCCGTCGAAAGCAAATCGAAAAATGTTTGGGCTTCGTTGGGAGAATCGAACGTGCGAGAGGATGCCCCGGCGTGCGTCCAAAACTGGGCAGATTCGACGATCGATCGCACTACTCCTTGCAGCAGTTGCCACAATCCAGGCTGCGTTTGAGTATCTGCTTCCAGACTCAAGTTCGTCAGCGTCGATTGCACCCCAGAAGCATCTGCACCCAGGGCAATTTGCAGTTTACTCACCGTAATGCTCATCTCGCTTCATCCGATCTAAAAAATTCACGTCTAGCTGTCGTCACGACTGTTTGGACACTTCGATCGTTAACCCGCGATCTTTCTGCCCCCACTCACCAACACCAGAATCTAAAAAACTCGCCCGTTGAACGCCCCACCTCCCCCCCCTTTTCCCACATTAGGCTAAAATAAGTGCGATGCGTTCGGATGCCAACCGTTGCGTGGCTCCGAGCCTGCCAATCTCTGTTGTCAATGAGAAATTCCAGCAGAGATCGGCATTGTTTAACCGAGTTTTTAGTTTGGAGATTGTCTGTGGACCTATCGCTGATTCCCGCTCAACCGAAGCCTGGAGTTGTGAACGTTCTCATCGAAATTCCAGCCGGGAGTAAGAACAAGTACGAGTACGATAAGGACATGCAGTGCTTCGCACTCGATCGAGTTTTGTTCTCTTCGGTTCAGTATCCCTACGATTACGGGTTTATTCCCAATACCCTCGCGGATGATGGCGATCCTTTAGATGGTATAGTCCTCATGGACCAGCCCACCTTCCCCGGCTGTGTGATTGCTGCCCGTCCTATCGGAATGCTCGAAATGATCGATGGGGGCGATCGCGACGAGAAGTTGCTGTGCGTTCCGACTGAAGATCCCCGCTTCAAAGAGATTACTTCCCTCGACCAGATTTCTCCCCATCGCTTGGAAGAAATTGCCGAATTTTTCCGCTCCTACAAAAATTTGGAGAAGAAAGTGACGGAAATTCTGGGCTGGAAAGGTGCCGATCTGGTTGCACCTTTAGTTGAAGAATGCATTAAAGCGGCCGGGTAAGCAACTTTGCGTTTGTCCGTCTGAATTGATGTTTGGTAACTCCCGCACTCGATCGCATCGTCGTTTGGGTGCGGGAGTTGTGGACTCACCGTAATTTCAATGAAAACCCGATTCTCATGCTACGGAACGCGACTGGGAAGGTTATGTCCAAACATATTGCTGTATTGACGTTTTAGCGATCGCACATTACTCGATCGCCCAGAATGCCGGGATTGGCGACGATCGTATTAGCGTTCGTGTTCGACCACAAACACGTTGGCATAGAGATTGGCGACGATCTGCTTCCCTTGCTGCGTCAGTGACAGATATTGCAAAGCTTCTTTAATACAAGGATAAATATCGCTCCAGTAAATTTTCGAGTAGCTTTGCAGCAAGTCACCGGCGTGGCGATAGCCGAGCTTATCGTTGAGTCCGGTTTCCTCATACTCGTAATACAGCGCCCCCATTTTCTTCAAGTATCGCGGATCGCTGAGTTGACCGATCGAATCTGCCGCTCGCAGCAGTCCTGGAAAGCTTGCCGTATCGGTCTTTCTTTCCTCATTCGCATTGTAAGGACGAGTTCTTTCGATATTTTCTTTAATCGTTTCGGCCTCGATGAGCTTATGGCCGCTGAATCGCTCGTCCACAAAAAGCTTACTGCGATCGACGTGATAGGGCGCGAGGCTCGCATCGGTTGCCCCCGGCGGCAGGGAAATCAAAGAACCCGTACCCGATGCATAGGAGTTGAGATCGATTCTATCCTGCTGGCAAACTCCTTTGATATAGCCAATATCACTGCAAACCAGCGACAGAATAAAATGCAGCCAATCTTCGCAAGATACGCCTCCCTCTCGAATATGCTTGCCTCGTAAAATCTCTTGGCCCACCAATGTCACCATGATGGTGTGTTCCATATTGTGATACAGGGCATCACTATTCGAGATATTCTCCAGGGCCATGCCCCCCGCCCAAGCGATAATATCCGCATAAGCCGGCTTATACCCCCCGTAAGTGCGGTGGTAACCCTCCCTCAATCGCCGAACGAAGTTTTGAATCAGAATTTCTGTGGCATTAAACATATAGAATTTAGCTCGCTTTGTAACAGATACCGAGTTTGAAGAACGTTAAAGTTCTTTCTCAACCCTAGTGATTATACGGACGGTCTGTATTGCGATCGTATGAGGTTTTTGTGACACTCTCCCATATGAATCATGAAAGACTTTTTGTGCTCGGCGAAACCACATCAGCCAAGGGAATTGCGTTACCGAACTCAGAGGTGGGATTCTGCCCCAGCTTAAAAGCGGGTATGCCCAACCCTGTTGGCCGATTGCAAGTCCTTTTTTTGAAGAGGCGATCTCGCCTCTAATGCTGTTTGTCTAGTCTCTATGAATCTTTGACCGACTAGTAGAGGAAAAACGAGAACAATGTTGTAGAACCCGAGAGATTCAATAGTCAATGTTCAGCCCTACCACTAATCGTCTTAGGTGGTTTGAGTGGTTGATTACCTTTTCGACTCAGATGAATCTACCAAACCTGACGGCGGTTCAAACCGCCTGCGGCTTGCTTATCTCCCAACTTAAAAGGTTGGGAGTTGGATTCGCTCGAGAGCTAGATAAACCATTTTAATTATGACTTGCAACGAGTCAGACTTGCCACACCCTACAGAATTGATGCTTCCCTCAGTATATTGCTCTGCGATCGAGAAAAACGATACAATTCAGGCTCGATCGAGCAAGATCGGGCGAAACGCCAAATTGTGGCTGCATCATGACTTTGACCAGACGAACCTTTAATCGACGTGTCATCCAGTTTGCAACCGGTGCCGTTGCGCCTTCGGTGCTGCTCGAGCGATGTCAGCCCCCGAAAGCCACCCCCCTCAACACCACCTCTATGGGCGCCGGGTTGAAAGCCTATATCAGCGACGTCGTGGACGAGCTCACTCCCGAAACCGAACTGCTCGTCCCCACCTACCTGGGAAACGATCGCCGCCGATTTTACGGTCGCGGCGTGCCTCAAGGGTTAAACCTGCTGCACCAACTCCCCCTCGGTAGCGGTCGCAGCTATCTGGGTCGCAGCCTCAAAACTTGGACGGGGGCCGGATGGACGGGACAGCCGACGATTATCAAAGATTTCGGTAAAACCTACGCCATTATCGGCGCTTTCGACCACCATTTACGCAAACTCGATCTGGGCACCAACCAAGTGGTTTGGCAGTATAAATTCGATGATATTCTCAAAGGCTCCTCCACGGTCTACATCGATCCCCTCGCTAGCAATGACAATCGGGTCGTGATTCTCCAAGGTAGTCGGCGAGGATTGCAAAATCCCATCCGGACCCCCAAACCCGTCCCCAGTTTTCGAGCCGTGTCTTTCCGCACCGGACAAGAACTGTGGCGGCTCAACCTCCGCCTGACTCGAAGTTTCAGCCGAGATAACGACAGCAGCGCCATCAATTTAGGCAATGGGTTGCTCTTCAATGTAGGAGAAAACGGCATCGGCTATTTCCTCAACAGCGCCACGGCAACGGCAACTCAGAAAGAGGGTATCCTCCAGCCGCAGGTTTTTTCGGAATTGAAGCTCTATCAAGATAGCGACGCGCGCCGCTACGGGGGCAATTTGGTGGCCGAATCCTCCCCGGCCCGACTCAACGATCGCATTTTCCTAGCAGCCGGGGGAGGACGCATCTACGGCATCAGTACCACCACCCGCGAGATTATCTGGCAGTTTCTGGCTGGGGGCGATTTGAACGGTACGCTCGCCATTTCCGATGAAAATAAGCTCTTTTGTGCGATGGAACGGGAAAAGATTCCCGGTCGTGGAGGGGTTTTCAAACTCGATCCCAATAAACCCCCCCAAGAAGCGGTTGAGTGGTTTTTCCCCACCTTAAATCGCGGGTTTAGTACCTGGAAGGGGGGGATCGTGGGGTCGGTTGCCCTCAACGACGAATATCGATCGCCCGAGATTCCAGCGCTGTTTGCCACGAATTCGATCGATGGCAACTTATATATCGGCAGCCAGCATCAAATAACCGGAACCCAGGTCAAAGGGCCGTTTTTGCAAAAGACCTACAATACCCCATTAATTGCCTTTCAAAAACGATTGGGGGCATCGATTTCCACCCCCGTTTTTACGGACGGGAATCGCTTGGTGGCAGCCGGGTATAACGGAGTTTATTTGTTTCAGCTCAATTTTGAACCCACCACCTCGGCGGAACCGAACGCCCTCAAGAGCGATGGGGGGAACTTCTATCGTTTGAGGGTTGAAGAAATCGGTCGGTTCAAACCGGGTATTTCCTTTGAATCGACTCCGGTGGTTTGGGATGGAATCGTCAGGATTTGCTCGCGGGATGGGTGGATGTATACCTTGGGTTAAGGGGGAATGGGGAATGGGGAATGGGGTGTGGGGTGTGGGATGTGGGGAATGGTTAATTGAATAATTCTCCTCTCCCTTGTCTTCCCCCTCTCCCTGCTCTTCCTTGTCTTCCCTCTTCCCCATCCCGCTCAAGCTAACAGGGCAAACCGATCGGCTGTTAATTCGGGAATACCTTGGAGGGTAGCAATTTGGGTCGCCGCACCGGGTCCGATGCCATCGACATCGAAGCTCAAATTGCCGGTATTGGTGTCGTAGAGAAACGTCCCGTCGGTGGTGGAGGGAATCGGGGTCGGGCCGCTGACAAAAGCGGTTAAGACCGTCCCAGTCGCCAACCCACCGCCAAATCCCGATGCGGAGACCATGATAATGTCCCCTTCTGCGGGATTGAAATCGGCAATTAAATCGCCGCCTTCAGCAGGGGAGTTATAGATAAATCCATCTAACCCCGGTCCGGCGGCCAGGCTATCGACACCAATGCCACCGGTGAGTCGATCGGTTCCGGCGCCTCCTTCGAGGATATTATTCCCGCTATTGCCGACGAGGGCATCGTTAAAGGCAGAACCGATAATGCGATCGACATTACTGATGGGAACCGTTGTCCCAGTGGCGTCGAGAATGGCATCGAACCAAGCATCGGCAATTTTGACGTACCCCCCGGCATTGGGGTGAATGCCGCTATCGACGGATAAATCGGCTAAATCTGCCGGTGCGCTGACAGAACGATTGATATCGACAAAGGCGACGGATTTGCCGTCGGCGACTCGTTCGGCCACTACGCCGGGAACGCGGGTGTTATACCGATCGACCAATTCGAGTTCGTCGGTCGTTCTGGCATCGGGATGGAAGGGAACGATCGATCCGACGAGAACCGTCCCATCAAAGGAGTCGGAGTCGGTAATGCGATCGATGGTACGACCGAGCGCTCGACTCAGATTATCGGCACGAGCGTCACTGTTATCTCGGGTGTTGCTAATATCATTGGTTCCGGCTAGCAACAGCACGATATCGGCCGGGTTGACTTCGATGAAGCCAGTGCCGTCATCGCTGGTGACGTTATCGCGGAAAAATCCGATGTTTTGACCGGAGTGCGCTTCGTGATCGCGATCGAGCAAACTCGACGGACCGCTCGATTGGGAACCGACAAAATCGGGAATAAAGCCGAAATCTTGGAGTCGCTCGTACAGAGTGGTGCGGTAGCCGCCTTCTTCCTCAAATGGAGTTATCCCATCGTTTCCTCGGGTAATCGAGTCTCCCAGAGGCATAATTCTAGGAAAGGTGCCGAACTCGCTCAGGAAAGTGAGGTTGCGATCGAGACGGACGATCACCCCCTCCGTGGCATCGGTATAACTCAGAAAGTTGCCCGACGGCGCGCCGAAGGGAGAATCCGGTGTGGGAGTCTCGGGGGTGGGAATCACCGGTGGCGGCGTCCCCGGAGGTAATGGCGTGGTGGGAACTGTGGGAAAGGCTTCGAGAAAGTCGCTTTGATTGATTTCGTTGGGACTGATACTTTGCAAAATTGCCAGCACTTCCCCCGTGGCGGCATTTTGAACGATGGTACCACCGGCATTTTCGCCGGTTCCCACCCCTAAAGTGAGGTTGGCAAAGGTCAAACCGCCGCCGAGTTCGATGAAGTCTTCCCCTTTGCGAAAATCGATAATGTTATTCACGGCTAAAGTCCCGCTGGGACCATCGCCGATGACAAAAAAGTCAGTTCCCGCGCCTCCGGTGAGGGTATTTGACCCCAGGTTCCCGAAGAGTCGATCGTTTCCGGAACCGCCGGAGATGCGATCGTTGCCCTGTCCCCCAAACAGCACGTCGTCTCCCTCATCCCCGGAGATGACATCGTCTCCTTGGTTGCCAAAGGCGAAATCATTGCCCGGTCCGCTAAAAATAAGGTCGTTTCCCGCGACGTCCAAGGCTCCACCATCGCTAGTGCCCCCCATTAAGACATCGTTGCCCCGATCGCCGTAGAGAATGTCGCTACCGAGGTCTCCGGTCACTAAATCTTCATTGGCGCCGCCGCGTACGGTATCGTTTCCCTGGCCGCCGCGGACGACGTCGTTTCCTTGATTTCCGTTTAGGTCGTCGTTGCCATCATTGCCGTTAATATCGTCATTGCCTTCAAGCCCAGATGCGATATCATCTCCAGAAAGTGCGGTGATTTCATCAATACCCGAAGTTCCGGTGAGGATGTCATTATTTGTCGTGCCGACAATCATTCTTATTCGTTCCCGATCTCAGAGGTGGTGTTAGTGTAGTCGTTGACTGGGGAAATCTGTGCCTTGCCGCACAATTCTTAAAACATCTAATTCAAACGTCTAAAACGAATCGGTGTTTGAGAATCGCGCGATTTCCCAGTCTCGACATCGGGTCTCAACCCGATGGTTGCCAATTTTGTCGTAGATTCACCCCAGAATTGAATCGGTATTCAATACCGACTCTCGAAAAAGACCTATTGCATCACGATTGAAAAACCCTTTTCACTTGCACTATTTTGGGTGGGTTGGTTCTATCTAGGTCTGGCTCGATCGGTTAACTAAATCCGATCGATTTTTGGTTGCTTGAATTGTCGTGTAACGTGCGTTTGACACAGTCTTCTGACATTTTACAATAAATACACCACACCGGTGCAATTTCCACGAGATGGCAGGCAACGATCGATCTTCTGTTAATGGGTTTCGGGTGCGTTGTTGCTTCTAGCGCGCGATCGGAATTTCCAGACTCAAGGTCGTGCCTTGTCCGGGCGCAGAAACACAAGTTAACGTCCCTCCATGTTGGTTGACAACGATATCGTAGCTGGTCGAGAGTCCCAAACCCGTGCCTTTGCCGACGGGTTTTAGGGTAAAAAACGGATCGAAAATGCGAGTGCGGACCTCTTCACTCATGCCAATGCCATTATCGGAAATGTGAATGGCAACGGTTTTTTCTTTCATCTGGGTCTGAATGCAAACGATCGCTTTTCCCACTCGACGGTCATCTTCTCGCTGACTGGATAAAGCATCGATCGCATTTGCCAAAACGTTCATAAATACCTGATTTAACTGACTGGCATAGCATTCAACCCGTGGGAGTTCGCCGTACTCTTTAATGACTTGAATGCGATCTCCCGCCGTGTTCAATTGATAAGATAACAGTGAAAGCGCGCTTTCAATTCCTTCGTGAATATCGACTTTTTTGCATTGCGATTCATCATGGCGGGAGAAGTTTCTTAAAGAACGAACGATATGGGTAATCCGTTGAGTTCCCACTTTCATCGAAGCCAAGATTTTGGGAATATCCCGACGCATAAAATCTAAATCTAGCTCTCGAAGGCGCTCTCGAAGTTTGGGTTCTAAGCCGTCATCGTGTTGTCGGTAAAGGTCGATCGACTCGATGAGTTCCTCTGTGTATGCCTCCAAATAGGAGAGATTGCCGTGAATGAAGTTAACGGGGTTATTAATCTCGTGGGCGATTCCCGCCACCAACTGCCCCAAACTCGACATCTTTTCCGTATGGATGAGTTGCGCTTGAGTGGTTTGCAGTTCCCGTAAGGTTTTCTCGAGTTGGCGAGCTTGTCGTTTTAAAGAATTTTTTGATTGTCGCAATGCGCTTGCCGTGCGTTTGCGCATCTTCACCTCTTCTTGCAGAGTGGCGTTGGCTTCTGTGAGTTCGATCGTTCGTTCTTCCACCCGCTTTTCTAGCTCGTCGCGAGCCTTTTGTAAGGCTTCCGAGGCCAGATTTTGTTCGGTAATATCCCGCGTGACGGTGGCAAAGCCGAGTAGTTCGCCGCTTTCGTTACGCAGGGAGGAAATGGTCACATGGGCCCAAAAACGGGAGCCATCGCGGCGCATTCGCCAATTCTCGTACTCGACTCGACCGTGGAGGATAGCGCGATCGAGTAAGGTGGCGGGGGTTCGAGCCGCAATCTGTTCGGGGGTAAAAAAGCGATCGATGGATTCTCCGAGGATTTCCCCTTCGCTCCAGCCGTTGATGCGTTGGGCACCCTGATTCCAGCTAATGATGCGTCCGTGGCGATCGAGCATGTAGATGGCGTAATCTTTCACCCCTTCAACTAACAGGCGAAAGTGTTCTTCGGGAGAATTAAACTGGGTATGGGGTTGGAGGCGGTCTAAACTGCATCCGGGTCGCTCTCCCAAATCTTGCACGTTGGCGTAAAAGAGTTGGCGTTCGGGACAAAACGTCACCTGCCAGCGCAACCATCGATATAGGTTATTGCGACTCCGAAAGCGATTTTTATAGGTGACGGTGTCTCGTTCCCCTTCGAGCAGCGCCCAGAGATGCTCCCGCGTCATCGCCACATCGTCTGGATGTATCCAATCGAGATAGGGCTGAGTCTGTAACTCCCCCAGGGACCATCCCAGGCTTTGCGTCCACATGGGGGCAATTTGCTTGAAGTTGCCATCGAAGCCAATCGCGCACAACATCTCCAAAGAGAGAGCGAGTAGTTTCTCCGGTGCAGCGACTATCGCTCGAGGGGTTTCGAGCCATCGAATTTTTACTTTTTTAACACAGCGATCGTTGGGCTTTTGGCTGGCAAACTTTATCTTAGCAATGTTGCCATTTTTACTCATTTGTAAATTATAGTTAAGAAAAATTTTAGTTTATTAGTTTCATTGTACAGACTCGTTATAAACATCTATCAAATTAGGTATAATATTTATTTAATCTTTTAACAGAAATCCTAATACTTTTCATCTTTCTCTAACTTAATGGTGGAGATCGCGCATCGAGAGGAAAAAGTCGCGCGCGTCACCTTTTTAACCGAAAGCGAGAGATGAGTGAAACCCTCCGCGACCCTTCGCCCCCATCTTCTGAGTGGGGAAGTGTCAAGATTCGCCCGAATTCCAAGCGAGTACCAGTAGGGCATTGAGAATCGCTGCGGCGACTGTAGAGCCACCCTTGCGTCCTTCAATACGAATCTGCGGTACGTCCGTTTGCGCCAGTGCTTGTTTGGATTCGAGTACTGAGACAAAACCAACCGGCGCACCGATAACTAAAGTGGGTTTAATTGAGGATACCGCAATGCGATCGCACAGTGCCAGCAATGCCGTCGGTGCGTTGCCAATGACGTAAATCCCCTGAGGAAACCGATCGCAGCATTTCAACATTCCCGTTTCGGTGCGCGTTTTTCCCGGGAAAGCCGAGGGGGCTAGATCGATCGCACAGACGATCGGGTTGCCGAAGGTTTTCGAGACCATCGTCACGATACCCTGTCGCACCATCGTGACATCAGTAATAATGGGTACGGCTTTGGGTAAGGCGGCGATCGCCCTTTCGATGGCATTGGGACTAAACCGGATGAGTTGCTCGAACTCGAAGTCGGCAGTGCTGTGGATCGCTCGCCGCAGAATCTGGTATTCCGACGGACTCAGCGCACACTCGCCAATCTCGCGATCGATGATGGCAAAGCTTTCTTCGACGATCCGGTGGTTGAGAGGGTTAGACATGAAAATGGGGAGATGCTCCAGACGCGGTGATGGGGTAGTACCAATTTTCCATTCTCGCTTCTTTCAGTTGCTGAAAATGCCGGTGACAGAATCCGACAGCGATCGCGACTTGGCTCAAAATCGCAAAACCCTCAGTCAGAAACTGAGGGAATCATTCTTATGGCGTTTTTCAATAGAGATACAACCCACGGAACGAGTTTGACTATAAATGAGCCAGATCCATCAAATTGACAGAGCGCACGCAACTTACATTCAGAGAGTTGATATCGGTGAAAACGGCTATAAGAAAATTAAAATATCCAATCGGAAAATAACTTGCTTGTGGCTTCAGTCGTTACCATTGAAAACTTATCAATTGTAAGAAACATTGCCGCAATGCTGGGTCGGTGCAGTTCTGTCTAGAAACCGCCAATGACCACGATCGATGCCACACTGCAGAACAAGATTAAAGCCCAAGCCCAGATTGTAATATAGGGGGCATGGTTAACGGCTTGAAAATATTCGTTAATTTTTGCATCTTTTTCTTCTGGATGCCAAATCATCGGTTTCATTATTTTTACCTCTTTTTTGCGTCGAAAGGACTCACTTTTTGACATTCAATTCACGCAAGCTCGAGGTTAACTTTGGCGAGCTGAATGTCTGAATAATAGGAAGAATAGCTCTTTTGTTAGAGAAAGAAAAGTCAAAAAAAGAAATCTTCATTTCTAGTATTAAATGTTTATCACAGTTTGTTGCGAACGTTGAGTGGGGGTCAGCATTCAGGCGTCAGCTCTCAGTCATGTTAGATCTAACTGGAGTTTAGACAAATTTAATCGCTAAAACTGTCAAATCCTCTCGGGATAAGGGTTTGACAGTTGAACGAGTGAGGCAACGATCGAAACACTAAAACGCTACCCCGTCAGGCTTGTAGCCGGTTCGATCGAGATTTTGTCTAAACTCGAGTCACCTCACTGAATACCGCTATATTTTTTCAATGAGTGTAAATAAACCAGCGCGAAGCACGATATATTTACCCGCCTGAAGAAGACCGATTCAGAGTGCGATTCGTTTTTTCTCAGCTTGCATACACCAAGAGAGTAACGAATGACGACAGTCTTGGAAAAGATAGATTTAAACGGAGAGAGAGGGATTCGAACCCTCGGTACGGCCTGAACCGTACAACAGATTAGCAATCTGCCGCTTTCGACCACTCAGCCACCTCTCCATGGGTGGTGCCATTGTATTGTAACATAGCGCGCTGCTGCGAAAAACGTTTTTTTCCAGACATGGGGCTGCAATATGACAGACCCAACCCTCAAACCGGCAAACACCTAGAATTGTTCGACTTTGGGGGCGAGCAAAATAACTTGGCGGCTATCGACCATCATGGCCAAAAAGCCATTAGAACTGAGGGTCTGTAAGGTTGAATTGGCCGATCGCTCGTCTTGGGTGTGCATCACTAACAGATAGGGTCGCTGTCCGTAGGAGGCTAAACCCACATTTTTACCCACTGCCTGTTGAATTTGAGCGGCTAACTCCGGTCGTTCGACGTAATCGACTAGAATCGCGTAACCGGCATCGAGGGGTTGGGGATTGAAGGGCGGTACGGAGGATGTGGCTGAAATCGGTTCCGGTGGCGAGGGATTTCCATCGGGCGGCAATGCCGATCGCAATGGCGGAACTTCTGGCAACTCCCGGCTTTCGGATTCTCGGATGGGCGGTTGAGATCGCACTTCCAAATTGGGAATTGGCTCGCGATCGTTTTCGGGGGACGATGCAGAGACCTGTGGCGGGGGATTGTAAGCCGGTGAGTCTGGGGTGGAAGACTCATCTAGGGAAATTGCCGCCGAACTGAGATCGAGGCTGGGTAATCTCGTTGGCTCGGTCGAGGCAGTCGAGGCGGTTGGGGTGGAAGTTAGCACCGGAGGAGCCATGGCCGCGGTTGGGGTGGAGACGGTCTCCGGATCGGGGGTATTACGACCAGAGGTTTCGCGATCGCTCCGGGCAGAGGTCGGTTCTAGCTCGATGGCGCGACCGGGAATCAGGGGAATGCCACCGGTCGAACTGGATGAAGAGGTGTAGTTTGGAGGATTGGGGGCAATTTCTACGGAAGGAGAAACCCGAGGAGATGGGTTCGGAACCGATGCAGATTCTGAAGGTGTAATCGCGGGCGCTTCTTCAGAAACTTCCGCGGCTTCTACTTGGGGGGGACGGGTGACAAATGCCCCCAATCCCGTTTCCGCAGCGATCGTCTGAGCTAACACGTTGGCATCTTGCTGCTCGCGGTAACCCCCCACTCGGGTGACGATTTCTCCCAAATAGTTACAGATCGTGGCATCTCGTTCGGGCGGAATCAGTGCGGCAACGGCTTCTTGTTCGTCGTCTTCTGGATTGATGACCAGAATCAAGTATTCTCCGGGTTGAGGGGGAACGCACTCACCCCGTTCGGCAAGGGCAGCTGTGGCGATCGCGCCCCATCCGAGCGTTCCAATCAGGGCGCTTCCTAACAGGGTTTTCCAGGTGTTCGAGCGGGTAAAACCCATGGAATTGTGAGGTGTAGACATTATTCGGGAATCCGTCGGCATGGCTGGGGTGGTTCGCGCGATCGGTGCCGAGCTTGTTGGGTTCGATCGGACCCTCGCTTTGTGCACCCCCAGCCGCCCCAACCGTTAGCTAAATGTCCTGTAGTTTATCATACCGATGCCAATGAGGCTAGAGGCTCGGGAATGGTGTCCGACGGTCCTTGAAATTCCCCGACGATGACGTATTCCAGTCGCAGCTTCAGCCACGTGATAAATTGCGGATCGGTGGAAATAATCGCAACAGCCGGTTGGGGGCATTGGTTTTTGATGGCGTTCATTTCCGGTGCTTCTAAAAACGCGGGTTGTTTGACGACCCAAAAATCAATTTCTTTTTCCCGTTCTTGATAGTTTCGAGTTCGTTCGCGAATCACTTCATCAATGGGTTCTTCTTCGAGTAAAAACGTTTGGCTGGCGAGAACGTAATGGTAAGTTTGCATGGTGGACTTGCTCCCTTGGTCACTTTGTCACGGGCAATGAGTGGCGATTCTAACACGAGAGCGGGAGCATTCGACAGACACGGTGAAACGGGGACGCGGGGACGCGGGGATAAGGAATCATTATGGGCGTGGATTGGATTAAGTTTAAATTCAAAGGTGATGTCAATCTTCAAGAGTTGAGAATGTGGGTGGAACGACAGTCTCAAAACTTTGCTTTTTCATTTGGATATCTACATCGAATTGAAGGTGCGAACGATGACTTATTTTCACTCACACCTGAAGAAGAAGCCATCAAACGTAACATGTATCGAGAAGCGTGCGATCGCCTGATTGAAGAAGAGTGCGGACTCTATTTAGATTATTAATTTCACAACATAAACCTTACTGCATAGAGTTTTCTCTTGCCAGTTTTCACTCTCCATTCTCGAGAGCTCGAGAGATGAAAATCCCAACTCTTACGTCGCACCTTCTGCCGATTCGCCAACACCCATGGGAATCATCATTTTAAACATTGCACCCTCTCCCGGTTGAGAAATACACTGCAGTTCGCCGCCGTGGAGGTGGGTGATAATTCGATCGCAAATTGACATGCCAATGCCCGTTCCTTTCCCGACGGGTTTGGTGGTAAAAAAGGGATCGAACATTCGCTTTTGTACGGATTCGGAAATACCCGGTCCGTTATCGCGAATACAAATACTAATGCGATCGCCCTCAAGAACTTCCGTTTGAATGATAATTTGCGGCGTGGAACATTCCCCTGTTGCGATCGCCTCCTCTAACGCATCAATGCCATTGGTAATAATATTCAAAAACACTTGATTGAGCTGTCCGGCATAGCACTCGATCTTCGAGAACTCGCCGTACTCGCGAATCACTTTGATTTCTGGCATATCGGGTTTGGGTTCGAGTCGGTGCTGAAGCATGATCAAAGTACTTTCAATCCCTTCATGAAGATCGACCCGTTTGCGTTCTGCTTCATCTACCCGCGAAAACGTCCGCAGCGATTGCACCACCCTCCGAATGCGTTGGGTTCCCACTTGCATCGAACTCAGCAATTTGGGTAAGTCGTAAAAAATAAAATCTAAGTCAATCTCCTCAGCAATCTCTTGAATGGCAGGCGTCGCTTCCGGGTACTGAGTTTGATAGGCTTTGACCAGTTGGAGTAAATCCTCAACGTAAATTCGAGCGTGATTGAGATTAGCGTGAATGAAGTTGGCGGGATTGTTGATTTCATGGGCGACACCGGCCACCAGTTGACCCAAACTCGACATTTTTTCAGTGTGGATGAGTTTGGCTTGAGTCTGTCGCAATTCCCATAAAGTTTGCTCTAACTGCTGGGTGTTCTGCTCTAACTGTTGGGTTTTATGTCGTAATTTTGCCTCTTTGCGACGCGAGGTTTCTTCCGCGAGTTTTTGTTGGGTAATATCTGTCGAAATGCCCCCGATCGCGTAGATTTGACCTTCAGAATTTTTTAAGGGAAACTTGACTGTCAGATAGGTATGCAATCCATCGGGCAACGAGAGAATTTCTTCTTTAGAGATGGGACGCTCGAGATCGACAACATCGCCATGTCTGCGTTGAAGTCCGTGTTGATCGGGTTGGGCAATATCCGGTGCCGGTTCGTCACCTGCGGTGGATTTCGAGAGACCTCGATCGTTGAGATGCCGCACTTCCTGAGCTTGCCGGTTTAGCACCATGTACTCCCCCGCCAAGTTTTCAATGGAAATCAGTGCCGGTGCGTAATCTAAAATCGCTTGGAGTTGCTGCTGGCTTTGGCTGCATTCCAACTCGGCTTGCTTGCGTTCGGTGATATTGCGCGCCACCCAAATCACCGTTCGGTCTTTGAGGGGTGCGATGCTCACATCGAACCAAGTTTCTATTCCCCCCAAGTTCAACAGATGTTCGAGTTGGATCGTGGTTTGGGTTTCCAGGCTGGTTTGAATTTGGCCCACCAAAAAGTCTGCCGTGGAGGCCGGTAGCACATCGTGTAGGGTTTTGCCGATGACATCCGGTGGCGTTCGACAGAACTGTGGGGGATTGGTGGGAACGATTCGCAGAAAGCATCCTTCGTCATCGAACACCAAAATCACATCCTGCATTGCCCGGAAGAGCGTGAGTAGCTCGTTTTGGTAATCGAGGAGAGCTTTATCGAGCTGTTTGCGTTCGGTAATATCCTCCATCGTCCCCAAAATTGCCATGGGGTTGTCCGATTCATCGTGGAGTAACGTTTTTTGAGTATCGAACCAGGTTTGCGGAGAATGGGTGGGTCGGGGAGATTCGAGAATCTGTCGCACCGGAGACCGATAGGCGATCGCCTGTTTGTCTAACGCTTGCAAGGCTTGGATAATTTCCGGCTTCCAGGGCAAATCTCGATCGGTTTTGCCGACGATCTCCTTTGGGTTTTGGAGACCGATCAGCTGGGCAAATTGGCGATTGCATCCGAGATATTTGAAAGAGAGATCTTTCCAGAAACAAGCTTGGGGCAAATTTTCGATCGCCTCTTCGAGAAGTTGCGTTTTCCGCGGGGACGATCGATCTTTGAGATGCATTTCGATGGGCGATCGGGGATTTTGAAGTTCCCGAGAAACTTCGACGAGCAATCCCTGCCAAAGAATACTTTTATCGCGCTTTTTTCGGGGGCGCGCTGAAGTCTGAACCCACACAATTTCTCCCGATTCTAAAATCAATCTTCCCTGCCAAACCCACGTGACGAATTCGGCAGCAGAACGTTCGAGGGAGCGATCGAAACGAACGCGATCTTCTCGATGAATTTTCGAGAGCAGCAGATTCGCATCGGTTTGTACGGCCGTTGCATCGAGTTCTAAGAAAGTTCGGACGCTAGAACTCAGAAATGGAAATGCGAGAAAACCATGGCGATCGCGCTGAAGCTGGTAAATCAGACCGGGTACATCAGCGGCGATACACTCTAATGGGGTGAACTCTGGCTCGAGACTAATTTCTTGCGTTTTATGCAGATCTCTAGAATCTCGCATACTCTGGCTGTAACTTTAATGCATCAACATTCGATCTAGACAAGCAGATTTAGACAAGCGCGCCCCAAGCGGGAACGATCTCAACAGCCAACTTTAGATGAGCAGTTCTTCTGTCAAGAAAACGATCCACTCTTGACGGATACCTACGATCCGATTTCCAATGGAAACCCTAACTTTTGAGGAAGTTTTCCCATATTACTTTGACATATTGTCTGGAAAAATGCATATCACCGGAGGTCGATCGGGCCCGATCGAGTCACGGAATCGTTGTCAAGAGTGGAGAGATTGTGGAAAAAACGCAGTTCGATCGTTCTTTCAATGGAACTGGGGAAACACCGCTTCCGAGGTTAGCGTTCGTTCCATCAATTCGGCCACCGCTTTTTCCGGGGAAATTTGACCGTTGAGGAGGCGATCGACCCGATAGGCAATCGGCACTTCAATTCCCCGTTGCGCCGCTAATTTCACCAAAACTCGGCTGGTATTCACCCCTTCTGCCGTCCCCTGGATTTCGTCCATAACCTGCATCAGGGATTTTCCCTGGGCCAAACCGTAACCCACTTGATAGTTGCGACTCAAAGGGCTATTGCAGGTTGCCAGCAAATCCCCCAAACCCGACAGTCCCCAAAAGGTTTCCACTTTACCGCCCAAACTCGTTCCTACTCGCACCATTTCGATCGCCCCTCGGCTGAGTAACGCCGCTTTGGCATTCGTTCCCAGTTGCAAGCCGTCGCAGACTCCCGTTGCAATCGCCATCACATTTTTGAGGGTTCCCCCCAGTTCCGTCCCCAACGGATCGGTATTGGTATACACGCGAAAGGCATCAGACGAAAAAATCCCTTGAATCGTCTTCGCCGCATCGACATCGTGACTGGCGGCAATCGTCGCTGCCGGTAGTTCCGCTTCGATCTCTTTCGATAAATTCGGACCCGAGAGAACGACAATCGAACGATCTGTTAAAGTAGCTTGCCAGATTTGGGAGGGGGTGCGCGTCGTCACCAAATCTAAGCCTTTGGTGGCTGTAACGAGGATAGCGTGGGGGGGTAGAGATTGTAGCTTAACCGCAATTTCTCGAACCCCTTTCATGGAAACAGCCGAGACGACAACATCTGCATCCTGTGTCGCTTCGGTCAGGGTTTGGGAACTGCGGCGAGACCAAATGCAGACACGATGTCCTTGCTTGCGGGCGAGGGTTGCTAGTGCCGAACCCCACGCTCCCGCCCCTAAAATTGTAACGGCGTAGATCGTCATTTGGGATTTTAGATTTGGGATTATTTGAGATTTTAGAGTTGAACCTCTGTTCGGAATCGGCTGAAATTTTCATTCTTCCGTGGGTTCAAAAGCTAATTTTATCGTGGCATTACCCTTACGAATAGTCTTAACCCGAACTCACGTAAGTTTAGACGATCGGTTTAGATGATTTGTCTGTATCCAGGTTAAAGTTCTGTGCGATCGAACTCACCCCTAACTCCTCGACCCTAACTCCTCGGCGAGAGGGAAACGATCGCCTGAAAATTGGGCTTATATAGCAACCGCCAGGGCGGTTTAGGCATAAACTCGAAGTGGTGCTAACAATTCGTAGGCGATCGTTATCCTCATGCCCAAACCCTACAGTTACGACCTTCGCCAAAAAGTGATACTGGCGATAAAGCTCGATGAGTT